>CAYQGF010000091.1:0-10935 GCA_964416885.1 uncultured Iamiaceae bacterium | reverse complement strand
AGGGCCTTGTACTGCTGGCCCTGCGGGGTGGCGGTGACGAAGTCCTGGTTCCAGGCGTGGACCTGGGCCAGGTCGGAGAACCCGTCCCGGGTCAGCGACCGCAGCAGGTTCAACGTCGATGCCGACTGGTGGTACGCCCGCAGCATGCGGTCGGGGTCGGGCACCCGGGCCTCGGCGGTGAAGGGGTCGCCGTTGACGATGTGGCCCCGGAACGACGGCAGGGTGACGTCGCCCTTGGTCTCGGTGCCGGAGCTGCGGGGCTTGGCGAACTGGCCGGCGATGCGGCCGATCTTCACCGTGGGCACGCCGGAGGAGTAGGTGAGCACCACCGCCATCTGGAGGATGACCTGGAGCCGACGCTTGACCGACTCGGCCGAGAACGACGTGAACGACTCGGCGCAGTCGCCGGCCTGGAGGAGGAAGGCCTCGCCGGCCGCGACCCGGCCGAGGTGGCCGAGGAGGTCGCGGCTCTCGCTGGCGACGACGAGGGGGGCGAAGTGCGCCAGCTCGTCCACGACGCGCTCGACCTGGGCCAGGTCGGGCCAGTCCGGCTGCTGGGCGGCCGGTCGGGCCTGCCAGGCCGGGGGGTTGGACGGGTGGCGCTCGGCGGTGAGCATGGCGTCAGCCTCGCCCGTCCCGGGGCCCGGGCGCAAAGCGAATTGCTTGCGGCATCCCTGGGGAGACGCGCCGATGGCTGCGCGAAGTGCGCAGCCATCGGTCGGGAGGGTGGGGTTCAGGTGGGCGGAACGCCCAGCGATGGTCGTCTCTAGGCTGCCGACATCCGGGCCTCGGCCTCGGTGCGGACCGTGTGGACCGCCCGCTTCACCAGGCGGCGGGCCGCCTCGGCGGTGACGCCGAGCTCGTCGCCCACCTCGCGGTAGGACCGACGCCGCCCGTCGTTGATGCCGAAGCGCTGCTCGACCGCGTACCGGGCCCGGGGCTCGAGCACCTCGAGCAGGCCGGTGGCGTAGTCCTCCTCGGCCCGGGCCAGCACGATGCTCTCGGGGCCGGCGGTGTCGTCGGCCAGGAGGTCGATCAGCTCGTTGCCGTCGTCGTCGCCGACGGTGCGGTCGAGCGAGGTCGGCGTGGTGAGCCGGTGCAGGGTGGCGTGCTCGTCATCGAGCTCGTCGCCGTCACCGGACACCTGGCGCAGGGCGGCCCGGAGGCTGGCCGAGCGGTCGCCCGGGAGCCGGATGAGGCTCGCCTTCTGGTCGAGCGCCCGGCCGATGGCCTGACGGATCCAGAAGGTGGCGTAGGTGGAGAACTTGAAGCCCTTGCGCCAGTCGAACTTGTCGACGGCGTGCTCCAGGCCGATGTTCCCCTCCTGCACCAGGTCGAGCAGCTCCATGCCCGGGGGCAGGGGGTAGCGGCGGGCGACGCTCACGACGAGGCGGAGGTTCGCCCGGATGAACCGGTCCTTGGCGGCTGCGGCGGCCCGGTCCGCCCGTCGCAGCTCCCGGGCCTCGGTGGGGGAGGGGGCCTCCCCTTCGTCGGCGAGGCGGGCCCGGGCCGCCACGCCCTTCTCGATGACCTGGGCCAGCTCCCGCTCTTCGTCGGCGGTGAGCAGGGGGACCAGGCCGATCTCGTTCAGGTACTGACCAACTGAATCGCTCATTGCCTCACCTCCAACTCTCGTACCCCCCTCCGGTATTCCGGCTGACCAGGGGATCTGGCCCGGTCGGAGGGTTGGCTAGCGTTCAACCGTGCCCCTACCCCCGACCTTCCGGTCATCCCGGTGACGTCGGTCACCGGGGCGAGGCGGCGACGCCTCGGCCTGGTAGGGGGCACGTTCGATCCCCCCCACATCGGCCACCTGGTGGCGGCCGTGAGCGTGCGGGACGCCCTCGCCCTCGACGAGGTCTGGTTGGTGCCCGCCGGTGACCCGTGGCAGAAGCGGGGGGGCCGGGCGATCACGCCCGGTCCGGTCCGGCTGGAGATGGCCGAGGCCGCCGTCGCCGACATCCCGGGGCTGGCCGTCAGCGCCATCGAGGTCCGGCGGCCGGGGGCCAGCTACACGATCGACACCGTCGAGGAGCTGCACCGGGCCGACCCGGACCTCGACGTGGTGGTCGTGCTGGGCCGCGACGCCGCGGCCGGGGTGCCGACCTGGCACCGCTACGAGGAGCTGCTGGCCCGGTGCACGGTGGCCGTCGTCGACCGGGCCGGGGCTCCCCCGCTGCCGCCGCTGCCCGGCGCGATGGTGGAGGCCGTGGCCATGCCCCGGGTCGACGTGTCGAGCACCGAGCTGCGGGCCCGGGTCGCCGCCGGTGGCCGGGTCGACGTCCTCGTGCCGGCGGCGGTGGTCGCGGTGATCGAGCGCGAGCGCCTCTACCGGTCGCCCTCCTGACCGCGGGGGTGGCTGGGTCGGAGCCGGGGTGGCCTCTATCGTGGGCACGATGAGCGATGGGCCATCCGACGGTGGCCGGACCGCCCGCTCCGACGCCGCGACCAGGCTCGCCGACCTGCTGGCCGACGTGGTCGAGCAGGACGCGGCTCCGCCCCCCGCACCCGCCGAGGACGCCCCGGCGCGCCCGGCCGGCCGCCGCATCGTCCGCCGTCGGCCCGCGGCCGACGAGGCGCCCGGTCCCTCCGACGGTGATGGTGACGACGCGGTCGGTGGCGCGGCGCCCGCCGAGGACCCCGACGCCACCCAGCCGGTGCCGGTCCTGGTCGGCACCGGGCCCGACGAGCCGAAGGTCGCCGAGCGCCCCGTGGCCCCTGAGCGCTCCGTGGCCCCCGAGGTCGACGGCGAGCCCGAGCCGGAGGACGAGGCCGAAGACGACGACGAGGCGCAGGCCGAAGACGACGACGAGGCGCCGGGCCCCGCTCCCGAGGACGGGGGCCGGCCCCCGGTCCGGGTGCCCCGGTTCACCCTGCGGGCCGTCGCCTTCGGCGTCGCCTTCGTCCTCCTGGTCGCGGCCGTCCCGACGCTGGGCTGGGCCGGGGTCCAACGGATCCGCTCCAGCCGGGGCGGCGACGTCCAGGAGAACGCCACCCAGGACCCGGAGGCACCGAACTACACGCAGATCGTCAACCCGACGGCGACGGCGATGGTCGTCCACCGGGACGCCTTCGGGACGCCGGTCTCCGCCACCGTCCTGGCCCTGCGACCGGGCGACGACGGCGGCGGCACCGTGCTGCTCGTCCCCACCGACCTGGGGCTGATCGAGCAGGACTTCTTCGACCGGGTGATCGACCGTTGGATGGTCACGCAGGACGACGACGCCTTCCGCCACGACATCGAGGACGTCCTCGGGGTGATGGTGCCGCCGCCGCTCGTCGACGTCACCGACGAGAGCCTGGCCACCCTGGTGGCCCCGGTCGCACCGCTCGAGCTGGTGGTGAACGACCCCGTCGTGGCCGACAACGGCATCACCTACGAGGGGCCGTCCAGCCTGTCGGCGGAGGAGGTGGGGCCGTTCCTGCGGGCGAGCCGCGAGGGCGAGCTCGAGATCGCCCGCCTGGAGCGGGCCCGCGACCTGTGGACGGCCTGGCTCGAGGCCATCGCCTCGAATCCCTCCGGCGAGCCGATCGGGGCCGCGGCCACCGGCATCGGGTCGTTCCTGCGGGTGCTCGCCAGCGGCGACCCGGTCGTCGAGACCCTCGACGTCGAGCTGGGCGAGCCGAACCGCGTGTACCAGCCGCCCTTCTACGTGCCCGGTCCGAGCATGGCCGAGCAGGTGATCGACGCGGTGCCGTTCCCGCTGTCGCCCCGCTTCGGACGTCGCTACGACCTCCGGCTCCTCAACGGCGTCGAGGCGGGGACGCCGCCGTTCGCGCTGATGCGCGACCTGGGGCTCGACGGCGCGTCGATCAGCATCGTCGGCAACGGCCCCGAGTTCGGCCGGCGGACCACGCTGGTGGCGTACAAGGACGACATGTGGGCCGACGAGATGGAGGCCCTGCGCGACCGGTGGGGCGACTCGATCGAGATCGAGCAGATGTCGGCGCGCCAGGCCGAGTCCACCAACGAAGATGTCGTGATCACGCTCGGGAGCGACGTGCTCGACCAGTACGAGGAGTAGCGGTGGACACCGCCCGGACCACACCCATCGACACCGACACCGACACCGATGCCGACGACGACGCCGCGGCGCTCGTCGCGGCCCGGGCCGCTGACGCCAAGGGGGGCACGCGCACCGTCGTGCTCCGGGTCGGCGACGTGCTCGGGATCACCGAGCTCTTCGTCGTCACCAGCGCCCCCAACACCCGTCTGGTGAAGGCGGTCGTGGAGGAGGTCGAGCAGGAGGTGGCCGAGGCCCTCGGCCTGCGCCCGCACCGGGTCGAGGGCCTGAACGACCTGCGCTGGGTCCTCATGGACTACGGCGACTGGGTGGCCCACGTGTTCCTCGACGAGGCCCGCGCCTTCTACGACCTCGAGCGTCTCTGGGCCGACGTCCCCCGCGTCGACTGGTCCGCCTCCTCCTGAACCTCGCCCCCACGCTCAGAGGCCCCAGATGGCCGGGACGAGCAGGACGGCGACCAGGCCGTAGAGCGCGAGGAGGGGCCGGCCGAGCCGCCAGTAGTCGCCGAACCGGTACCCGCCCGGGCCCAGCACCATCAGGTTGGCGGGGGTGGCGACCGGGGTGAGGAGGGCGGCCGCGGCGGCCACCGTGACGCACATCATCACCGGGCGCACCGACACGCCGAGCTCCGTCGCCGCGGAGGTGGCGATGGGGATCACCACCAGCGCGGTCGCCATGGTGCTGATGAGCTGTCCGAGCGTCGCCGTGAGCACGAAGAGCCCGAGCAGCAGCGCGTAGGGACCGGCGTCACCCACAGCGTCGACCAGGTAGCCGGCGATCTCGGCGGCTGCACCCGTGTCGGTCATCGCGGTCGACAGCGGGATCATCGCCGCGACCAGGACGGCGGTGGTCCACGAGATGCCCCGGTAGGCCTGGTCGACGCTCAGCACCCGGCCGACGACCATGGCGGTGGCGGCGAGCAGGCCGGCCATCACGGGCGGGACGGCACCCGTCGCCAGCAGGACCACCATGGCGGCCACGATCACGATGGCCTCGGTCGACCGGAGGCCGAGCGGCACCGCCTGGCGCCGGACCGCCTCGGGCTCGTCGACGACGAGCACGTCGGGGTCCACGCTGACGTGGTGGTCCAGCTTGGCCCAGGGGCCCTGGACGACCGGGGGCGTCGGTCGGGGAGCAGGTGGTTGCCGAACAGGGCCACGATCGTGATCGTCCCGACCACGAGGGGGATGCCGACGAGGGCAAACTCCACGTACCCGAAGCCCTTGGCCCCGGCGTCCTCGGCCGCCTCGGACACCAGCACGTTCACCGGCGTGCCGGTGAGCGCGAGCAGCGACCCCGCGTGGGCACCGAACGCGAGCGGCATGAGGATCTTCGACGTGGGCGTCTGCGTGCGGATGGCCACGATCACGACCATGGGGAGCAGGGCGGCGACGGCTCCGTTGACGCTGATCAGCGCGGTCAGCCCGGCGACGAGGAGCAGCACCAGCAGTCGCGGCCGGTCGTCACCTGCCAGGCCGATGGCCCGGTGCCCGGCCCACGTGGTGACACCGGTCGCGGTTCGACCCGAACAGCGCCACCACGGCGGCGAGGACCAGGAAGGTGATCGTGATGTCGCTGATGGCCGAACCCTCGTGGGCGCGGCCGACCCGGACGGCGCGTCGACGGGTGGTCGATGGGGCGGACCGACCGCGGGCTCAGTCCGGGACGGCGAACCGCTCGAGGACGTCGACGAGGAGCCGGGCGCCGAACCCGCTCATGCCCCGCGTCCTCCAGCCCTTCGGCTGCGCGGTGGCCGCCACGCCGGCGATGTCGATGTGGGCCCACGGCACCCCGCGGGCGAAGTGGGCGAGGAACTCGCCGGCGGTCGAGGCCCCGGCGTTGGCGCCGCCGAGGTTCTTGAGGTCGGCGACGTCGGAGTCCAGCTCGGCCCGGAACGCCGGACCGAGGGGTAGTGGCCAGACGGGCTCTCCGGTGCGGGCGCCTGCGGCGTGGACCTGGTCGACGAGTGACTGGTCGGTCCCCATCACCCCGGCGGTGTCGGTGCCGAGCGCCCGCATGCAGGCGCCGGTGAGGGTGGCGATGTCGATGATGGCGTCGGGGGCGGCTTCGACCCCCATCACGATGGCGTCGGCCATCACGAGCCGGCCCTCGGCGTCGGTGTTGAGCACCTCGACGGTGGTGCCGTCCCGGTGGGTGATGACGTCGCCCATCTTCAGGGCCGTCCCCGACGGCATGTTGTCGGTGCACATGATGTGGGCGGTGACCTTGGTGCCGACCTCGAGGTCACGGAGCACGAGCAGGGCGGCGAACAGGGCGCCGCCGCCGGACATGTCGTTCTTCATCATGGCGTGGACGGCATCGCCGGGCTTGATGGCGAGGCCACCGGAGTCGTAGGTCAGGCCCTTGCCGACGAGCACGACGTGGCGACCGTTGGCGACCGACGCGTCGGGCTCGTAGGTCAGGGTGATGAGGCGCGGTTCCTCGTCGCTGCCACCGTTGACCGCGATGATGCCGCCGCAGCGCTCGGCGAGCAGCCAGTCCCGGTCGTGGACCTCGACCCCCAGCCCGGCATCGGGTGCGAACCGCTCGGCGAGCGCGGCCCAGCGGACGGCGGTCAGGTGCGCCGGTGGGGTGTTGGCCAGGTCGCGGGCGATCGACGTGGCGATCGCCTTGAGGTGACCTCGCCGGGCTCCGGCGACCGCGTCCTCCGAGGGTGAGACGATGGTGACGGCGTCGAGCGGCGTCGTCGCGGCTTCGGCCCGAAGGGCGCTCCAGGAGTAGCGGGCCAGGATCGCCCCCTCGACCAGGCCTTGCGCGACGTCGGCCGGGATCGGCCCGGCGTCGATCGCCAGCCGGGTGGCCCTGGGCACCGAGCCGGCGATCGCGGCCCCGAGGTCGCGAGCCGAGACGATGTCGAGGTCGCCACCGCCCACGCCCGCGAGGACGATCGGCGGCGTTCCGGCGAGGACGTGGATGGCCGACAGTGCGCCGTCGAACCCCGACGCGGTCAGCGCGGCCAGGTCGGGCGCGCCCTCCGGCACCTCGCCCGGCGCGGTCAAGATGGCGACGAGGTCGCTGTCGCCCGGTCGCTCCCGTTCGACCGACACGTCGATCGCTGGTGTCGTGGCGTAGGCGGGGACCGGGTCGAAGTCGTCCGCGACGGGGATGGCTCGGGTCATCGGGGCTCCTTGGTTCGGGGTACGGGCCTACAGGGAGGCCGGGTAGCCGGGCCCCATCGGGATCCCGAGCAGGAACCACACGGCGAAGAAGACGAGCCAGGTCGCCAGCACGATGATCGTGTACGGGATCATGAGCGAGATGATCGTGCCGACGCCGGCGTCCTTCTGGTAGCGGCGCGCCACGATGACGATGAACGGCAGGTACACCATCAGCGGCGTGATGACGTTCGCCGGCGAGTCGCCGATCCGGTAGGCCGCCAGCACCGTCTGGGGCGCGACCCCGAGGCGCATGAACAGCGGGACGAAGATCGGGGCGAAGATCGCCCACTTCGGCAGGGCCCCGGGGATGATCAGGTCGAGTACGACGATCACAAGGATGAAGCCGATCAGCAGCGGCAACGCCCCGACGTCGGCCTGCTCCAGGAAGTCGGCCATCTTCACGGCGATCACCGTGGGCATGTTCGAGTAGTTGAAGTAGGCGATGAACTGGCTGATGAGCAGCAGGAGGAACACCAGCGAGGCGAGGCCGGCGAAGGCCTTCTCGATCCCGGCGATGACGTCGACGCTGCTGGAGAAGGTCCGGGCCCCGATCCCGAAGCCCAGACCGGCGACGAGGAACAGCAGGGTGATGATGAAGATCAAGCTGTTCATCAGCGGCGAGTCGTTGAAGATCGCGCCCGTCTCGGGGTTGCGCAGCGGGGCGTTGGGCCAGGCCGTCAGGAGCACGATCACGGCGATCGCGGCCAGGGTGAACAGGCCGGCGAACCGCAGGCCGCGGGCCTCGCCCTCGGGAACCTCGTCCTCGCCCTCGGTGGCGTCGGGCGTGCCGGTGTACTCGCCGAGCGCCGGCTCGGTGATGCGCTGGGCGATGATCGTCATGACGATCGCCACGAAGATGGTCGAGGCGATCGAGAACCAGAGGTTGGCGGTGAGGTCGATCGACGTCGACGGGTCGCTGAGGTGGATGGCCTCGTTGGTGATCTCGGTGAGCAAGCCGTCGAGCGGCGTCAGCAGCACGTTGACGGCGAAGCCCGCGCTCACGCCGGCGTAGGCGATCGCGAGACCGGCGATGGGGTTCCGCTTCACCGAGTAGAAGGCGGCGGCGGCGAGGGGGATGAGGATCAGGTAGCCGGCATCGGTGGCCACGCTCGAGAGGCCGCCGACGAGCACGATGATGAACGTCAGCGACCCGCCCCCGGCCACGCTGACCAGCTTGCGGATGAGGGCGCCCATGAGCCCGGCCGCTTCCGCCACGCCCACGCCCATCATGGCGACGAACACGACCGCGACCACGCTGAACCCGGCGAAGTTGTCGACGAAGGACGAGAAGAAGAACGAGATCCCGTCCCGGCTCAGCATGCTCTCGATCCGCGTCGTCTTCTGGTGCACCTCGAGCTCGTCGTACCGGGAGTAGTCGTGCTCGACGATGACGTCGGGCTCGACCGAGCCCCCGAGCTCCGCCTCGTACGCCACGACCGGTGGCGGCTCGACCACGTCGTAGGTGACCTGCACGTCGAACGCGCTCATCACGGCGGACAGCACGATCACGAGGCCGCACAGGCCCAGGAAGATGATCGCGGGGTGCGGGACCTTGTTCCCGACCCGCTCGATCCCGTCGAGGATGCGCTGGACCACGCCTCGCTTCCGCGGCTCGTCCGTGGTCCCGCTGCGGTCCGTCGGCGCCCCTGTCCCGTTCACCGGGCGAAAGTCAACCGCATCGCCAACGATGTTGTCAACGCTGTTGGCGGCGGGGGTGCACGCCGGTCGGGCCGTGCCACAATCCCCGGAGCACCTGAGCGAGGAGGACGCGATCCACATGCCGCCGCGAGCCGGCTCGACCCCCCGGCTCGACCGGTCCCGCATCGTCGCGGCCGCCGTCGAGCTGAGCGAGGTCCCGGACTGGAACTCCGTGAGCTTCCGGCGCCTCGGGGCCAAGCTCGGCGTCGACCCCACCGCGCTCTACCGGCACTTCCACCGCAAGGAGGACCTGCTCGACGCCGCCCTCGACCACCTCTACGGGGTCGCCGCCTCGCGCGTCGACGAGGCCCTGCCCTGGCGCGCCCGGCTCCAGTCGAGCGGGGACCATTTCGTCGACGTCCTCGCCAGCCACCCGGCCATCGGCATCGAGGCCGGGCGGCGGCGCACGGGTGGGCCGGGCGAGGCGGCGATCGTCGAGGTCACGCTCGCGTGCCTCGAGGAGGCCGGGCTCGGCCCGGCCGACGCAGCGCGCTTCTGGGGGATGCTCGCGACGCTCGTGTGGGCCTTCGCGGCGGACCGCTCGGCGGCCCGCCTCGCCGCCGCCGCCGACCCGGAGCGGCTGTCGACCCCGCTGGCCCCGCCCCCGGAGATCGACCGCTACCCGGCGCTCGGGCGCCACATCGCCGAGATCGCCGGTCTCGACTGGGGCGCCCTGTACGAGGAGAAGGGGCAGCTGCTGCTCGACGCCATCGAGCGCACCGCTCGCAACCGCGACGCCGGGTGACCGGCCCAGGAACGACACGAGGCCGAGGCAGATGACTGCCGTCGGCCCCGAGGACGTCCTTGTGGAGCTAAGGGGAATCGAACCCCTGACCTCTTCCATGCCATGGAAGCGCTCTACCAACTGAGCTATAGCCCCGTGGGAGAGGTCACCGTAGCACCGGGCCGGTGTCGCCCAAAACGAGAACACGTTCTCGTTCGTGGCAGGATGCGGGCGTGCGCTTCACCCTGGCCCTGCCCATGCTGCCGCCCGACCGCCTGGTGCCGCTCGCACTGCGGGCCGAGGCCGCCGGGTGGCACGGGGTCTCCATGCCGGAGTCGGTCTTCTACCCCGAGGAGGTGTCGGCCGACTACCCCTACACCTCCGACGGGAAGCGGTTCTGGCCGTCCGACGCACCGTGGGTCGACCCGTGGGTCGCCATCCCGGCCATGGCCGCGGCGACCAGCCGCATCACCTTCGGCACCAACGTCAACAAGCTCTCGCTACGGCACCCCCTCCTGTGGGCCAAGACGGTCGGGTCGACCGCCGCGCTGTTCCCCGGCCGGGTCGAGCTGGGCGTCGGGCTGAGCTGGATCCCCGAGGAGTTCGCCTGGCTCGACCAGGACATGCGGACCCGGGGCAAGCGGCTCGACGAGCAGATCGAGGTCATCCGGCTCGTCCTCGGCGGGGGCTGGGTCGAGCACCACGGCCGCTTCTACGACTTCGGCCGGCTGCGGGTCGACCCGGCCCCGACGGTCCCGGTGCCGATCCAGGTCGGCGGGCACTCCGACGCCGGGCTGCGGCGGGCGGCCCGTCGGGGCGATGGCTGGATCGGCGCCCAGTGCACGATCGAGGAGGCCCGCGAGGTCACCGACCGGCTCCGGCAGGCGCGGGAGGAGGCTGGTGACGAGGCCCGGCTGGCGCCCGACGACCCGGCCTTCTCGGTGAAGCTCACGCCGCTGGTCGCCCCGACGCCGGAGGCCATGGCCGAGGTCGCGGCGTGCGGCGTCACCGAGGTGATCACCGTCCCCTGGTACTTCTTCGGGGGCGACCCCACCGACCCGGCGGCCCAGGACGAGGCGGTCGACCGCTTCGCCGCCGAGGTCATCGAGCCGATGGAGGGCACATGAACGACGAGCACCCGGCCCGGGCCGCGTCCCAGCGGTCGATGGCGGCCGTCGAGGCCGGCGACCGCGACGGCTGGCTGGCCCTCTTCGCCCCCGACGCCGTGGTCGAGGACCCGATCGGCCCGTCGATGTTCGACCCCGACGGCGCCGGCCACCACGGGCCGGAGGGCATCGCCGCCTTCTAC
>CAYQGF010000090.1:3835-10952 GCA_964416885.1 uncultured Iamiaceae bacterium | reverse complement strand
CCGACGACGACCGGGCCCGGGCCGACCTCGACGTCCTGGCGTCGATGCTGGCCCAGGCCGCCGGAGTCGCCTAGCTGTCGTACCCGGGATGGCCCTGGGACGCGGCAGCACCGGTGGAGCGGGCCGGACGACCCCGAGCACCCAGGTCGCCACCGGTGGGGCGACGGCTGACGACCCGATGACGGCGGGCTAGGGCCAAGGGCCGGTCGCGGTGCGGCCCAGGGTCCAGGTGCCGCTGGCGACGCGGTCGCGGTGGAGGCCGGCGAAGCGGCCGCCCCGGGCCAGGAGCTCGTCGCGGGTGCCGGCCTCGACGACCCGGCCATCGTCGACGAACACGACGTGGTCGGCCTGCTCGATGGTGCGCATGCGGTGGGCGACCACGAGCGTGGTGCGCCGGCCCCCTGCGCCAGCCAGCGCGGCGGCGATCGCCGCTTCGTTCTCGGGGTCGAGGGCGCTGGTGGCCTCGTCGACCAACAGCAGGGGGGCGTCCTTCAGCAGGGCGCGCGCGATGCCGACCCGTTGGCGCTCGCCACCGGAGAGGGCGACGCCGCCCTCGCCGACGGGCGTGTCCCAGCCGTGGGGCAGGCGGTCGACGATCTCGTCGACCCGGGCGCGGGCGGCCACCGCAGAGAGACGGTCGTCGTCGGCGTCGGGGGCCGCGACGAGGACGTTCTCGCGGATGGTCCCCTCGAAGAGGTACACGTCCTGGAAGACGACGCTCAGGTCGGCGTACAGCACGGCGGGCTCGACGGTGCGGACGTCGCGTCCGCCGATGAGCACCTGTCCTTCGGCCCCGTCGTGGAACCGGCCGACCAGCGCGAGGATCGTCGACTTGCCGGCACCGGACGGTCCGACGATGGCCGTGGTGGCGCCGGCCGGAGCGAGGAGGTCGAGCCCGGTGAGGGTGTCGGTCGTCGCCCCCGGGTGCCGGAAGCGCACCCCGTCGAGGCGGACCTCGGGGGCGCCGGTCGCCGGTTCGGTCGCGGCCCCGTCGGGTCGGGCGACGAGCGCCGGCGCGGTGAGGAGGTCGTCGATCCCGCGCAGGGTCGTGGCGCTGGACTGGAGGGCGGGCGCCAGCTCGGCCAGGTTGGTGAACGGCTCCAGGAACCGCACGACCACCACGAGCAGGGCGACGGCCTCGGCGACCGAGACCTCGCCCCTCCGCAACAGGTCGAGCGCCACGACCGCGAGGGCGAGGAGGGCGAGCTGGCTGGCGACGGAGAAGAGCAGCTGGCCGGGGACCGACCATCGCAGGAGGCTGACCGTCGCCAGGTGCTGGTCGGCCAGCGCCCGCCCCGCGGCCGAGCGCTCCGGGTCGGCCCGCCGGGCGCCCCGCAGGGCCCGCTGGGCGCGGGCGAACTCCAGCACCCGGTCGTCGACCTCGGTGACGGAGGCCGCGAAGGCGGCGTCGGCCCGGGCCGAGGCGCGGTTGCCCGCCCACCAGGCCGCGAGCAACAGCGGCGACGCCACGAGGGCGGCCAGCCCGAGCGGACCGGCGATGAACAGGAGCCCGACGGCGATGGCCGGGGGCAGGGCGACGGCGAGCACGAGCGGTGTCACCAGGTTGCCGATCGTCTGCGCCACCTCGGGTGCCGTCGAGGCGATCGCCCGCCGGGCCTGGGCCCGGCGGACGCCGCTCAGCCAGCCGAGGGGCAGGGCGGCGACGTGGTCGACGAGGCGGTGCTGGTACTCGCCCATCACCGTCAGCCCGAGCTCGAACCCGGTCCGGGCCAGGCGGTGCTGGGCCACGGCCTGCACGGCGACGGCGGCGGTGAAGGCCCCGATCCAGTTCCCGGCGGCACCGGGGTCGTCGGAGAACAGCCGGCCCAGCACGGGGACGAGCAGGACGCAGGTCGCGGCCCGGGCCGCGACCGTCACGGCGAGCAGCGCCGCGAAGCGACCGGCGAGCGGCTTGCCGTCGGCGGGGACGAGGCCGGCCAGGATGCGGATCATCGGACGCTCGTCCCGGTGCTCGACCGCCACAGGTCGCGGTAGCGGCCCGCGGCCTCGACCAGCTCGGCGTGGGTGCCGCACTGCACGATGCGCCCGCCGTCGAGCACGACGATGCGGTCGGCGTCGACGACGGTGTGGAGCCGGTGGGCGATGACCAACACGGTGCGGTCGCGCAGCAGCCGCCCGAGGGCCATCTGCACCTGGTGCTCGGACTCGGGGTCGGCGAAGGCGGTGGCCTCGTCGAGCACCACCACCGGGGTGTCGGCGAGGATCGCCCGGGCGATGGTGATGCGCTGCGCCTCGCCGCCGGAGAGCGTCACGTCGTCGCCGAGCACGGTGTCGTAGCCGTCCGGCAACCGGTCGATGCGCTCGGCGATGGCGGCGGCCTCGGCCGCCGCGACCACGTCCGCCCGGGACGCGTCCGGGCGGGCCAGGGCGATGTTGTCGTGCACCGTCTCGCGCAGCAGGTGCACGTCCTGGAGCACGAAGCCGACCCGGCGGTAGAGGTCGTCGGCGGCGAGGGCGCGCACGTCCGTGCCTCCGACCGTGATCCGCCCCTCGGTCGGGTCGTGGAAGCGGGCGACGAGCGCAGCCAGCGTCGACTTGCCCGATCCCGATGGCCCGACGAGCGCGGTGACCGTGCCGGGGGTGAGGGTGAGGTCGACGTCGTGCAGCACCGGATGGCCCGGTCGGTACGCGAAGGTGACGCCCTCGAGGCGGACCTCGGCGTCGTCGCTCGTGACGTCGGTGTCGGGCGGGGCGGTGCCTGTGCCGGTCGCAGGCTCGGTCCCGAGGTCGGGCTCGGTCAGGGTCAGGCCGATCCGCTTGGCCGCCTCCCGGGCGTCGCGGATGCCGACCATGCCGTAGGCGAGGCCGAGCAGCCGGGGCCCGAAGGTGGTCCCGAGCAGCAGGAACGGCAGGAGGTCGGCGGCCGCCATCCGGTCCGTCGCCACGAGGAGACCACCGACCACCACGATCAGCCAGAGGAACGTCGTGGCGTCGGTGACCAGCGCCGCGGTGGCCTTCTTGGCCACGAACGGTCGCTGCCAGGCGGCGAGGAAGTCGGTGTACTCGTCGACGCTGCGCCGGAACCGGCTCCCCGTCGAGCCGCCGAACACCCGGACGACGGGCAACCCGTCCAGGTAGCCCCCGGCCTCGCCGTCCATCCGTCGGGCCCAGGCCGTCACCTTCGGGATCGCGGCCCGGCTGGCCCCCGTCATCGAGGAGAACAGGACGACGTAGCCCAGCACCGGGACCAGCAGGACCGCGGCGAGCCGGGCGTCGACCACGAACAGGTAGACGAGCACCGCCAGCGGGGCGACGACCGCGCCGACGGCGTCGGGGGCGGCGTGGGTGACGAGGCTGTGGAGGCGAGCGGTGTCCTCGGTGACGAGCTGGCGCACCACGCCGCCGTTGCGCTCGGTGAACCACCCCAGGGGCAGGCGGGAGAGCTTGGCCAGCAGCCGGCGGCGCACGTCGAGCGCGAAGCGGGCGTCGACGACGTGGAGCCACAGCATCAGCGCCGACTCCGCCAGTGCAGCGACGCCGAGGATGGTCAGCGCGACCCGGGCGATCGGCCACTGGTCACCGACGGCCTGGCCGTCGAGCAGGCGTCGGCCGACCTCGGCGAGCAGGACGAACGGGACCAGCCCGGCGAGGGTGAGCACGGCCTCGATGGCACCGGCGACCCGCATCGTGGGCCGCACCGGGTCGAGCAGCTCCACGCCGGCGTCGGCCCGCCAGCGGCCCGGGGTCGACGCGACGGCGGCGGGCGGCCCGACGGCGGCGGGCGTCTCGACCTCGGTCGGTGCCGCGTGCTCCTCGTGGGCCCGGGCCGCGACCTTGGCCGCGGCCTTGGCGGCCCGGCTGCCCCCGAAGGAGCGGCCGTGGATCCAGTAGGCGGTGGCCTTCACCTCCGACTTGGGGAACCCGTGCTGGTCCTTGAGGGCCGCCTTCACCAGCTTGGTGGTCGTCCGTTCGGCCCCGACCCACGCCTTCCAGTCGGACCAGTCCCGGCCGGCCAGCGCATCGACCACCTTGGTCGCACCCGGGCCCCGCCGGAGCCGGTGGACGGTCGCCCCCGGGTGCTCGGCGAGCGGGATGGCGTGCTCGCGCTCGTCGCCCCACTCGAGGAACACCTCCACGGGCAGGTGGTGGGGCACCACGCCGAGGATCGAGTTGATCGCCGGGATCGACGCGGCGTCGCCGACGAGGAGCACGCCGGCCGGTTCCGGCTCCCCGATGGTGAACGGTTGCGAGCCGTAGACGGTGGCGGCGACCTCGTCGCCGGGTGCGCACGCCGCCGCCCACGTCGCCGCCGGGCCGGCGGGCTCGTGGAGCACGAAGTCGAGGACGAACGTGCCGGCGTCGGGGTCGGGGTCGACGATGGTGTAGCCCCGCTGGACCTCGAGGTCGGCGTCGACCGGGTCGGGGAACCAGAGCCGCAGGTAGTCGGTGGCGCCGGGCTGGAAGTCGTCGAACAGGTCGGTCGCCGAGAAGTGGACCCGCCGGAACCCCGGGACGAGGTCGTACACGTCCTCGACGCGCAGCACGTGCTCGTTGGCGCCGAACGCCCGGAGCATCGTCCCCTGGAAGCCGCGAGCCATCAGCCGACCGGTCCGGTGACCGCTACTCGGTCGGGCCCAACCGCGTGAAGCGGCGGACGGCGAGGGGGGCGAACACGGCGGTGATGACGGCTGTCCACACCACCGTGGAGAGGAGCGGCCGGGCGACGGGGCCGCCGCTGCTCAGACCGAGGAGCAGGTTGGTGGCCGCGGTGTGCGGCGCGGCCCGCACGATCGGCTGGATGGCGCCCGGGTAGGCGTCGAGGGGGACGAAGCCGGTGTTGAAGAACAGCAGGAGCAGGAACAGCGGGGCCAGGGACGACAGGGCCTCGTAGCTCTTGGCCTTGAGGGCCAGGGCGATGATCAGCCACGAGAAGGCGCTGCCGTAGGCCACCACGGCGACGAAGAAGCCGACGGCGGCGATCGGGCCCTCGTGGAACCGGAAGCCCAGGAGCGTCGCCACCAGCACCATCACCACCGTGCCGGCGAGGATGCGGGCGGCCTCGGCCACGACCCGCCCGGCGAGGGGGGCCAGACGGGGGCTGGGCAGGGTGCGGAACCGGCTGAGGAGGCCCTGGCTGCGCTCGCTCACCACCGACGCCCCGCTGGCCAGGCCACCGAACACGGCGCCGGTGATGGCGACCATCGGCACCAGGCGCTGGACGTAGTCGAGGCCCGGCTCGAAGTCCTCGACCACCTGGGCGAAGCTGGCGTTGAGCAGGACCATCAGCACGACGGGGAAGGCCAGGCCCTGGATGATCACCGTCGGCATGCGGAGGGACCGGGTCAGGACCCGGCCGGCCTGGACACGGACCGCGGTCATGCCCGTCGCCCCGCCGCCCGGCGGCACAGCACCCCGAAGACGAGGGCGATGCCGAGGACCCACGCCGACGCGGCGGCGAGGTCGGTCGCCGTCGGCCCACCGGTGCTGAGGGCGCGGAGGGCCTCGATCACCCGCGACACCGGCTGCTCCCGGACGACCGGCTCCAGCCAACCGGGGAAGCGGTCGGCGGGCACGAACGCCACCGAGAGCATGAAGATGAGGACGTACGGGAGCGACAGGCCCTGCACCGCGGCCTCGGGGTTGGTGGCGGTGAGGGCGATGTACCCGAAGACCAGGGCCAGGGCGGCGGCGAAGCCGAGGGCCAGGGCCACGAACGCCAGGGCGGGGAGGGGGCCGGCCTCGAACCGGAAGCCGACGGCGAGCCCGAGGGCGACCACCACGGCGAGGGAGATGACGGCCCGGCCCATGTCGGCGGCGATGCGGGCCACCAGCACGACGCTCGGCCCCATCGGGAGGCTGCGGAGGCGGTCGGCCATCCCTCGGGACCGGTCGTCGGCCACGAAGTACGCCGATGACATGGCCACGAAGATCATGGCCTGGACCACGATCGCCGGGGGGAGGAACTGCTCGTAGTCGATGCCCTGGGCCTCCAGCACCTTGCGCATCACCACGAAGAACCCGAGGAAGAACACCGTCGGGGTGACGACGGCGCCCACCAGCGACGCCGGGTTGCGGCGCAGCCGCAGGACGTTGCGACCGGTGAGGGTGGCGACCTGGGCCGTGGCCGTGGCCGTCACGCCGTGCCCTCGGTGGCGTGGCCGGTCAGGGCCAGGAAGACGTCGTCGAGCGAGGGCCGTCGCAGCGAGACGTCGGCGAGGGCCACGTCCCGGGCCTCCAGGGCGGTGACGGCGCGGGTCAGGGTGGCGGGGCCGTCGGGGGCGGGCAGCGACACCCGGTCGTCGCCGACCTCGACCGGCCCCAGGTCCGAGAGGGCATCGGCGGCGCCGGCGACGTCGGTCGGGTCGACCAGCACGACCTCCAGCACGGTGCCGCCGACCTTGGCCTTGAGCTCGTCGGCGGTGCCCTCGGCGATCACCCGGCCGTGGTCGACCACGACGATGCGGTCGGCCAGGACGTCGGCCTCCTCCAGGTACTGGGTGGTGAGGAGGATGGTGACGCCGTCGTCACGGAGGCCCCGCACCACGTCCCAGAGGGCCAGGCGGCTGGCCGGGTCGAGGCCGGTGGTGGGCTCGTCGAGGAACAGCACCTCCGGGGGGACGACCATGCTGGCGGCCAGGTCGAGGCGCCGCCGCATGCCGCCGGAGTAGTCCTTGGCCCGGGTGGCGGCGGCGTCGGCCAGGCCCAGTCGGCCCAGCAGCTCGTCGGCCCGCGCCGTCGCCGTCGGCTTGTCGAGGCCGAGCAGGCGGCCGAACAGCACCAGGTTCTCGGCGCCGGTCAGCTCGTCGTCGACCGCCGCGTACTGGCCGGTGAGGCTGATCGACCGGCGGACCGCGGCGGCCTCGGTCGCCACGTCGTGGCCGGCGACCCGGGCCGTGCCACCGTCGGGGACCAGCAGGGTGGCCAGCACGTTGATCGTGGTCGTCTTGCCGGCGCCGTTGGAGCCGAGCAAGGCGACGATCCTGCCTTGGGGAACCGTGAGCGAGACGCCCTTCAACACCAGGATCACGTGGTTGTAGATCACTTCGATGCCGTTGACCTTCAGCAGGGCCGGGGCCGCAGCCACCGGATCCTGCCCCACCTTGCCTGCCGTCGTCATGGGTCGTCCCGCTCCGTTCTCAGGACTGCCAGTCCTGAG
>CAYQGF010000090.1:0-3825 GCA_964416885.1 uncultured Iamiaceae bacterium | reverse complement strand
GATCGTGGTCGTCTTGCCGGCGCCGTTGGGGCCGAGCAGCCCGAGGATCGACCCGGCGGCGACGGTGAGGTCGAGGCCGTCGACCGCGGTGGTGGCCCCGAACCGCTTGACCAACCCTTCGACCTCGACCGCCGGGGGTGCTGAACTGTCCATGATCCCGAACGTTAGGGCAACCTAACACCCTCCGTCCAAGGTGTCCGGGCCCGCCGCCGCGGTCCATCCCCCGGCCGGGCCGCCGGGGGATGGACCGACGCGGGTCAGTCGGGGCAGCCGCGGATGACGATGGCGGCCCGGAGGGTCGACGGGTTCAGGCGGGAGGCCTTGAACTGGGCCGTCAGCTCGGCTCGGGCGCTGGCCGGGGCGGGCACGCCGCACACCGCCTTGTGGTTGGCGTCGACCTGGCGGCTGATGCCCTCGGCCGTGAACACCAGGGCCCGGGCCGCGGCATGGCGGGCCATGCTGGCCTGCCCGGTGTAGGTGTCGAGGCGGTTCACCCAGTAGGCCTTGCCATCGGCCTCGGGGGCCCGGTCGAGGACCCGGCTGTACAGGTAGGTGACGTAGCCCGGGTTGGTGCCCCCGCTGCGGGCGACGAAGACCTCCTGGGTGGAGAACAGCATCGTCAGCAGCTCGTCGGGCTGGTTGGTGCGCTGGAGCCGGTCGGTCCAGAAGCTGACGCCGTCGGCCTCACCCTCGCGGGAGAGGGCCAGGCGGTAGTGCTGGCGGACGACCTGCATCCACCCCTCCCGGGTCCGGGCCAGGCTCTCGGCCAGCCGCTCGGGCGGGGTGCCGGCCTCCAGCCGACCGACCCAGAAGTCGTAGCCGGCCGGGTCGGGCTCGCGGCCCAGGACCGCCAGGTACAGGTCCCGGACCAGGCTGCCGACGTCGTCGAGCTCGACGGTGACGGTCACCGGGCCCGAGTCCGAGGGCCGCCCGGCGGCCGAGCCCAGGTAGTGGGCGGTGACGGCGACCTCGCCGACCGCGTCGAAGGCGGTGGTCGTGGTGGCCACGCCGGAGGCATCCACCGCGACCGGGTCGCCGAGGGCCTGGCCGTCGGCCCGGAACTCGACCTCGCCGGCGTCGACGGTCGAGCTGTCGGCGGCGACGGTGGCGGTGAGCTCGACCTCCTCGCCGACGGTCGCGGTCGTCGGGTCGGCGGTGAGGGCGGTGGTCGTCTCGGGGGCGACCCGGACGTCGGTGGCCGCCGACGGGGCGGCCAGGTCGGTGGCGGTGCCGAGGAAGTGGGCGGTCACCTCGTGGTCACCGTCGGGGATGACGGTGTCGACCGAGATGGTGCCGTCGGCGGCGACGGGCACCGGGGTACCGACGGCGACGCCGTCGACCCGGACCTCGACCAGGCCGTCGGTCACCGGTCCGGTGACCGTGGGCGTGTAGTCCTCCGGCCCGGTCTCGGGCGGGAGGTAGCACGGCTCGGGCTCCTCGTCGGGAGCGGGGGCCGTACGGGGCTCGGTCCGCTCGACCGCGACCTCGATGGTGGCCGTCTCCCCGGGCGCGAGCTCGTCGGGCGCGGTCAGCGTGACCTGCGGCCAGTGGGCGTCGATGAGGGGCGCGGCCGACCAGTGGTTGTTCCAGTCCGGCTCGTAGCGCCAGCCCTCGACGGAACCCTGACGAGGGGTGCGGTTGTCGATGCCGCAGTTGCTGAACACCCACTGGGCGTCGGCCCGGGCGTGCCAGTACGACCAGAAGCCCACGTTCCAGCAGGTCGGGTAGCCCGCGGTGGGGAAGCCGTCGATCTGGCAGACCGCGCCGCCCATGTCGGGCCCGCCGCCGGGGTACAGCGGGTGCCAGCCGATCGAGAAGCCGGCCGACTCCAGGGCGGTGGTGCCGCTGGCCTGGGGTCCCTCGGCGCAGGCGACCTGGATCGTGTCGTCGAAGTGGGCGAGGTCGAGCACGACGGTCACGCCCTGGGCCGGCGGGCAGGGTTCGCCGACGACGGTGGGGAAGGCCAGCTGGGCATAGGTCGGGGCGCCCCAGGCGAGCACGCCCTGGGTGGTGGCCAGGAACAGGCTGCTGGCCACGCCCTGCTTCCAGGGGATGGCACCGGCGTTGGGGCCGTCGGTGTACTGGACCGATGCGACGTAGTCGGCGCCGGCGTCGACGACGCTGCTGGCGGCGCCGGCCGCCCGGAGGGCCTGGACGGCCAGGCCGGTCGAGTTCGTGTTCGAGTCGGCCGGTGAGTTGCTGGCCCCGAAGCCGCCGTCGGTGCTCTGGTTGGCCTCGAGCCAGGTGACGGCCTCGGCCAGGTCGGTGGTGTTGCCGGCGGCGTGGAGGGCGCTGGCGGCCAGCCCGGTGTAGTCGGCGTCGGCGAAGGAGCAGTTGCCCCAGGAGAACCCGCCGTTCGGGCACTGCTTGGAGGTCAGCCAGTCGACGGTGGACGCGGGGACGCCACCGTCGGTGCGGGCCAGGGCCATGATGCCCAGGGGCTGGGTGAAGGTGTTGGAGTTGCCGATCTGGCCGGCGTTGGCGCCGTCGGCGACGATGCCGTTGCGCAGGATCGCCTCGAGGTCGAAGCCGGCGAAGTCGTTGACGTCGGCGGCGAGGGTCTGGGCCGCCAGCATGACCTTGGCCGTGCCCCCGAAGTTGGTGAACGTCGGGGTCGGCTGGATGTAGGTGGCGGTCTTCGTCTCCATCAGCTCGAGCGACCGGACCGCCCGGGTGCGGCTGCCGTTGGTGGCGGCCAGGGCGAAGATGAAGTCGGCGTGCTCGGCGGCGGACCAGTTCGTGCCGTTGGCGTCGAACTGGGCGGCCAGCCAGGCCGCGGCACCGTCGGCGGCGGTGGCGAAGGGGACCTCCGGCCCACCGTTCTCCTGGGCGCCGGCCGGGGCTCCGAGGCCACCGGGGACCAGGCCGGCGACGATCGCCGCGAGGGTGGCGATGGCGACGGCGAGCGCTCGTCGGTGCGTGCGGGTGCGGAGCATGGTGGCCTTTCGGAGGGGACACGGCAGCGGGCCCCGGGCCTCCATGCCACGGTCGGGCCGCAGCGGGTGGTCCGGGCTCCGGCCGCAGTCCACGACGGTGAGGGAGCCTTCGCCCCCGGTGGGCGGTCCGGCTCGGTGGCGCCCGGTCGGACCGGTCGTCACCCCACGGTTGCGGGTCAGCGCCGGCTTCGGACCGGCTTCCCCACCAGGGCTGTCCCAGGAGGGACCTAGGGACCGTACCGACCGATGCGCTCGCTGCCCAGGGCCTGGTTTGAGTGCTAATCGCCGCCCGCGGTCGGCACCGGGGCGAACGTGACCGGGGCGCCGAAGGAGGCCCGGCGGGCGGCCCGGCGGAGGGCGGCCAGGGCGGCCGGGCCGATGGTGACGATGGCGACCACGTTGGTGATGGCCCGGCCGGTGTCCCAGCCGAAGGTCGACGTGGCGAAGGTGTAGAGGACGAAGCGGTGGAGGTTGGCGCCGATGGGGTCGCCGGCCACGTACGAGAGGTCGGTGCCGGTCCCGAGGGCGTAGGGCCAGAACCACAGGTTCATCACGAACCCGTACCCGTAGGCGGCCGCGGCGCCGTAGCCGGCGAGGAGGGCGACCTCGGCCCGGCCCCGGGCCGTGGGCAGCAGGCCGGCGCCGAGCCCGACCCACGAGGCGGCGAGCATCTGGAACGGCAGCCACGGCCCGACGCCCCCGGTCAGCAGGGCCGAGGTGAACAGCGAGGTCGCCCCGAGCAGGAACCCGAACCCGGGCCCGTAGACCCGCCCGGCCAGGATCAGCAGGAAGAAGACCGTCTCGATGCCCGCCGTCCCGGCGCCGAGGGGACGCAGGGCGGCGTTGAGGGCCGACAGCACGCCCAGCATGGCCAGGGCCTTGGCGTCGA
>CAYQGF010000089.1:0-10983 GCA_964416885.1 uncultured Iamiaceae bacterium | reverse complement strand
ACCCTCACCACCGACGTCCACACCTTCACCCGTCTGGCGGGCGGCCGCACCCGCTGGGCCACGATCGACCAGGCCCTCGTCGCCATCGACGGCGACCGGGACCTCGGCCTCCGCATCCTGGAGAACCTGGCCTACACGATCTGACCGTGTCGAAAGGTGTCTGACACCTTTCGACACGGGACCGTGGGTCACATCAGGTGGCGCTCGCGGGCGGCGCGCTCCAGGTCGTCGCGGTGGGCCGGGTCGGCGACGGCGATCAGTGCCCGCGCCCGGTCGGCCAGGCTCCGGCCCCGCAGCTCGGCCACCCCGTGCTCGGTGACGACGTGGTCGACGGTGTTCTTGAGCGTGGTGACGACCGAGCCGGGCGAGAGGGTCGGGACGATACGGCTGCGCCCGTCGTGGGTGGTCGACGGGGTGACGATGAACGCCTTGCCCTCCTCGGCGTACATGGCCCCCCGGGCGAAGTCGGCCTGGCCCCCCGACGACGACCAGTACCGGCCGGCCACCGTCTCGGAGGCGCACTGGCCGTAGAGGTCGACCTCGGTGGTGGCGTTGACCGAGACGAAGCGGCGCATGCGGGCGATCACCCGCGGGTCGTTGACGAAGTCGACGCCGAGCACCTCGACCACGGGGTTGTCGTCGAGCCAGTCGTAGAGCCGTCGGGTCCCGAGGCAGAAGGTGGTGGAGATCCGGTTGCGGCGCACCTCCTTCTCGACCCCGGTGACGACGCCGGCCTCGACCAGGTCGACCATGCCGTCGTGGAGCAGCTCGGTGTGGACCCCGAGGTTGCGGTGGCCCCGCAGGGCGTCGAGCACGGCCGCGGCGATCGACCCGATGCCGACCTGGATGCTGGCCCCGTCCGGGATCCGCTCGGCCACCAGCGCGCCGATGGCCCGGTCGCGCTCGCCCGCCTCCTGCCGGGGCACCTCGACCAGGGGCCGGTCCGACTCGCACCAGCCGACGACCTGCGAGTGGTGGACGGTGTTGGCCCCGTGGGTGCGGGGCATGTGCGGCGTGGCCTCCAGGAAGAACGGCACCCGCCCGATCAGCCGGGCCACGTAGTCGGCGTTGGTGCCCAGGCTGAAGTAGCCGTGGCGGTCGGGCGGCGAGGCGGCGGCGACGACCATCGTGCAGCGCGTCTCCCGCTCGAGCAGCACCGGGACCTCGGAGAAGTTGTTCGGCACCAGGTCGACGGTGCCGGCCCAGTACGCCGGCCGGGTGACGGGCGACAGGAAGTACGACACGTGGCGGAGCCGGTCGCCGTAGGCCCCGTGGAGGTAGGGCCGGTCGTGGAGGGCGTGCATCTGGTGGACCCGGACGCCCTCGACGGACCGGTCGGCGGCCGCGGCCTCGATGGCGTCGAGCACCGCGGTCGGCTCGCCGTTGGCGAGGGGGACGATGACGTCGGCACCGGGCGGCAGCCGGTCGACGACGGCGGACGCGGGCACGGGCGGGGGCACGGGCACCGCCCGAGGCTAGGAGCGGACGCGTGCAGACGGTGCCCGTACGGATGATGCCTGCCCGTACGGATGGTGCCTGGCACATTTCGTACGCGTCGTACGGTGAGCCGGGCGCCGTAGCCTGCGGGGATGGGCCTGGGACGACCATCGTCGAGCCACGGCCAGCTGCACCGCCTGGTGGAGGAGCTCGACGAGGTCGGGCTCCTCCTCGACGGCAGCCGGCCCTGGCACAACCTCGTGGTCGAGGAGCTCGACTACGCGCTCCGGCCCAAGGTCCACGAGCGTCGGGTCCCGAGCTTCGGCGCCTTCATCGGGCCCACGGTGTCCTCGTGGGCCTGGGAGGAGTCGACCGCCCTCTCGATCGAGCGACGTCCGGTCGGTGATCGCCCGACCTATGCGGCCCGCCGGTTCGCCGACGGCATCTCGAGCTGGCTGATCCGGCACAACGACGGCCACGACGAGTGGGCCGTGTTCGACCGGCCGGCCGGCTCCGAGCGCGACCTGGTCGTGCTGGCCGAGGCGTTCGGCGCCACCCTCGTGCAGCGCCACCCGTCCGGCATGGTGCGGATCGCCGGCGACTTCGGCGTCTACCGGTGGAACGGGATGTTCTGGCACCACGAGCCCCGCATCGCCACCTGGATCGACTCGGTGCCGATGGGGGCCGACGACGACCGCATCGTCATCGCCAAGCTGCTGGCGTTCGCCATCCACGACCTCGGGGCCATCAACATCGGGGCCACCCTGATCTACCGCGCCGGCTCCGACCAGCGGGGCAGCTACGAGGCCCGTCTGCCCAAGCCACCGCCGCTGAAGGTCCGCCGTCCGGCCGACCTGGCCCCGCTGCGCCACGTCCTGGGCCAGGTCGACGGCGCGGCCCTGTTCGACGAGCACGGCACCCTCACCGAGATCGGCGTCCGCCTGGCCCCCAGCCTGGAGGCCGAGGCCGACGTCGACGGCTTCCGGGGGATGCGCCACACCTCGGCCCTGCGCTACAGCTTCGACGACCCCGAGGCCACGGTCATCGTGGTGAGCGAGGAGGGCCCGGTCACGCTGCTGCGGGGCGGCCGCAAGGTCGGTGCCTCGGCCCCGGTGCCGCCCGACCCCGACGAGGTCCTCGACCCCGACGACCCCGCCCTCGACCTGGAGTCACGAGTTGGTGTCTGACACCAAGTGCGCGGTCAGATGTGGCGGACGGGGGGGCGGGGGTCGGCCGGGCGGAGCGGGGAGGTCACCGTCTCGGGGGTGGTGCCGAAGCAGGGGCTGGTGACCGTCACCGTGGCCGGGTCCGTCCTGTTGAGGAACTCGCCGGAGCCGGGGCGGAAGTCGTTGACCCCGACGCCCCCGGTCCAGGGGCCGAACGCTGCGGTCGGCGACGAGCCGGTCAGGGCGAACGGGTACCCGTTCTTGCTCGGGTGCGGGGGGTTGACGAGCGGCACGTCGTAGGGGTGGAGGAAGTACTGGTAGTGCTCGAAGACCGCCGCGGCCGGGCACACGACCCCGGTGGCATCCGCGTTGCTGTCCCGGGGGTGGGCCTGGACGTCGACGCGCATCGGGACGGGCTGGCCGGTGGGCTCGGGGATCATCGTCGCCCCCGGAACCCCGGCGAGCGAAGGGAAGCCGGTCCCGGCGGCCACGTCGGTGTTGAGGGTCGCGGTGACCGCCGCCTTGGCCTGGTCGAGCACCGCCCCGGCCAGCGCGCTGCACGGGTCGGCGGCCGCCGCGCCCAGGCCGCCGTTGACCCCGGCGGCCTCGGCCAGGGCCGCGGCGTCGGCGGGGTCGGCCGTCTTGAGCTCGTCGCAGGGCACCCCGAACTGCTTCATCAGCGTGACCGCCAGCGCGCCGAGGTCACCCGAGGCGGCGGCCTCCAGCTCCTCGACGCTCGGGAGGCTGGGCGGAAGGCCGACCGTGGCCAGCACCGCACCGATGGCGGCGCGGGTCACCGCGCCCAGGACGTCCTGACAGGTCCCGTCGATGCTGTCGCCCGCGGCGGCGACCAGGGGACCGCACAACCCCTCCGCGATCAGGTCCACGATGCCGTTGATGACCCCGTTGTAGACCGAGGCGACGCCCTCGTAGATGGCGGTGGCGAGCTCGACCAACACCTTGACGACCTTCTTGGCCCCCTCGACGAACGAGCACACCACGTCCTTGCAGCCCTCCGGTGGGGGCTTGTGGCAGTAGGCCCCGTCGGCCGGGTAGAAGCCCGCCAGCACCTGGGTCTGGGAGGTCCACCCACCCGGTGGCGGCGTGCCCTGCGGCGGGATGTTCTCGAGCGGGCGGGCCGGCGCCGTCACGTTCCACGGGACGTCGACCCGGACGCAGTAGGTGAGGTCCGCCTGGGTGCGCCGGCCGGGGTCGTAGGTGACCGAGTCGACGGTGAAGGGCACGCTCGTCCCGTTCAGGCCGGGAGGGACCGGAAGGCGCACCGCCACGGTGTTCGACGGTGGGCCGGGGAGGACGGCGTCGTCGGCGTCGAGGGGGATGACCCGGACGATGACGTCGTCGCCATAGGTGGGGAGCTGGACGGCCTGCACCGCCGGGTCGATCGTCGTCCTCGCCGCCGGCGCCAGCGTGGCCGCGTAGGTCCCGGTGCCGAGGTCGGAGAGCGACCGTCGCTCCGTGGTGCCTCCGGTCGTCGTGCCGTCGGGCTGGATGGTGAACATCCCGAACGTCACCGGGACCTCGACCGAGGTCAGGCGGCGGGCCGCGGCGAGGACGGCGGCGTCGAACCCGGTGGCGTCTCGGCCGGGGATGTCGGCGGTGTTGACGGTGAACTCGCCGCTGTTCCCACCCAGCTCGTCGGCCGGACCGGAGGCGGTCGAGATGCCCGCCGCGAGGACGCCGTGGGGCGCGGGATCGACGGGGCCGGGGCCCGGGTCGGCCACGAGCACCTGCCACAGCACCCGGGTCGTCCGGGGCGACGACGCCTCCCACCGGAAGGCCACCTCGCCATCCTGGGCCCCGACGTCGACCCGACGATCGAACGGCGTGCTGGCCTTGACCCGGCCCCCGAGGGTGAGCCGGGTCGGCTCTCCGATGACCTCGCCGATGTCGTGGCCCTCGGCGACGGTGAGGTGGCCCTCGGCCACCGGGTAGGAGAGGTCGCTCCCCGCCTTGGGCGCCCACACCACCAGGGTGAGGTCTCGGCCCGAGAGCGGGGGCAGGTACTGGGCGACCGGGACCTCCCGCGCCCCGGTGAGCTGCTGGCCCGGGTGCGTCGGGACGTGCACGCTCCGGTTCCCGACGGTCAGGTAGAACCACACCCGGCCCACGATCCCCTCGGGCAGGTGGAGGATGCCGTCGACGATCGACGCGTTGCCGGTCCAGCCCGATGCCTCGGCGCACTCGGGCGGGACGGTCGCCTGGGCCCAGTCGATGGGCACCCCGGCCCCGTCCCGCACCGCGAAGACGTGGGCCCCGGGCCGGGCGGCGGCCAGGGTCGCCCCGGCCCCGTCGCCGAGGACCGCCCAGCCCCCGGGGGTGCCCTCGACGACCTGGCCGGCGGGGCCCGAGACGGTGACCTCGCAGCCGTCGACCGTCGCGCTCAGGCCACCGTCGGCCCCGCCCCCACCGGCCGGGGCCTCGGGAGCCGCTGGCTGGTCGGGCCGGACGAACGCCACGACCGACGACCCGGGCGGGATCACGGCGTCGACGGGGACGGTGGGCACGAGCTGGTCCGGCGCCGGGGCCACGGTGCCGGGGGCGGTCGCGTAGATCTGGTCGTGCTCGACGCCGAACCGGTCGGCCATCGCCGCCGGGGTCTCGCCCTCCAGCGGGTCGACCGGCACGGGGAGGCCCGGGGCCTCGTCCAGGGTCTGCGCCGGGACCGGCTCGGGCTCCTCCCCCGGCGTCCCATCGGGTGTCTCACCCGGCGTCGGCGCCGGCGCCGGCCCCGGAGTCGTCTCAGGGAGGAGGACCGTCACCGGGACCACCGGCGTCAGCGCCACCTGGCCGTCGCCGTCGGTGACCTGGGCGGTGAGCGGATGGGTGCCGGGCGTCAGGGCGGGGAAGCTGACCTGGGCCATCGAGCTGCCGGCCGGCGGGGTGACCGAAGCGACGAGGCGCCCGCCGTCCCGGAGCTCGACGCGGGCCACGCCCGCGGCGCTGAACCCGCCCACCGACAGGCCGAGGCTCGTCCCCAATGGGGTGGCACCGGTCAGCTCGTGGCTGGCGATGGTGGCCGGGAAGGGCATCGACGCCAGCTCGGGCAGGTCGGCCACGGTCGCCGCCGTGGGCGTACCCCCGTCGTCGTTGCGCTGGTGGCGCACCAGGACCGCCACGCCCGCCACGAACACGATGAAGGCCGCGACGTACGCCACGACCCAGAGGACCCGCTTCTTCATCGGGCCCGAAAAGTACCGACCGCCGCTCCCTGGTGACAGGACCGTCGCTCGATCTGGGACCGATGTGGGACCGAGCGCCACGGCCCGCCCGGCCCGGCGCCGGTAGCCTCCCGGTCGTGCTGTGGGCCAAGGTGCTGGTGCCGGTGGTGCTGGCCACGGCTGGCGTGGGCGCCGGGGTCGCCGCCGCGGTGCTCCCCGACGGCGCGGCCGCGGTCGGCGGGCCGGCCCAGGCCTGGATCGACAGCCCCGTCCCCGACGCGACCTTCGGGCCGGGCACGATCCCCGTCGACGCCCACGCCGCCGACCCGGTCTCCAAGATCGCCGCGCTGGAGCTGCTGGTCGACGGCGACGCGGTGGCGACCGACGACGACCTCGACCGCACCGAGGACCTGGTGCTCGCCACCTTCGACTGGGACGCCGCGGTCGGCGTGCACGAGCTGGTCGTGCGCGAGGTCGGCGGTGGGGCCGTGTCGGCACCCATCACGGTCACCATCGGGGAGGGCATGGAGCCCGCGCCCGACCGGGCCGAGGACGGCGCCGAGGAGGAGGTGGCTGCCGGCTCCAGCTCCACGACGGAGGTCGACCCGGCGTCCTCGACGGCACCGGACGACTCGACCACCACCTCCACTGCCCCGGAGGAGACGACCACCAGCGAGCCCGGGCCCGAGGTCACCGGCCCCTCGGGGCCGACCGGACCGACGCCCACCACCACCCCGCCATCCGGGCCGACGACGGCCCCACCGGGGACGCAGCCCGCCACCCCGCCGACGATCCAGCGAGCCACCCTCTTCCCCTCCCCGGCCGTGCTCTTCACCTCGGGGTGCGGCTACACCGTCGAGGTCGCCGTGTCCGCGGTGAATGCCGAAGCCGTCACCGTCTCGGTCGACGGGACCTCGTTCTTCCGGCAGATGACCCCGAGCAGCGGCGCCTTCACCCTCACCCTCACCGGCGGCTCGCAGTGGAACGGCGCGCCGGGCAACCACACGGTCACGGTCGTGGCCGGCAACGGCGACTCGACCGCCACGGCCACCGCCGGCACCGTCACCATCGACGACCGGCCCGGCTGCCCCAAGGACTGACACCGGCCACCGGCCCGACGGGTCGTGCCAGGAGGCCGAGCCGTTAGGCGAGGCCGACCTAGCAAGCACGGCACCGATGTTCCGAGCGAAGCGAGGAATCCGTCCGGCGACGACGGTCCCTATCCGCGCACGGTCCAGGCACCTTCCGTCCGGCGTGTCGAGATGTTGCCCAGCGGCGGTCGGGGATAGGTTGCGCGGCCGTGACGAAGGGTGCGGGGAACCTGGCCGAACGGGCCGAGGCCCTCGACGAGGCGCGGTTCGTCGGCCGGGCCGAGGAGCGGGCGTGGCTGGCCGCGGCCCGGCACGACGTCGGCGGGCCCCGCATCCTCCACGTCCACGGCGAGGGCGGGGTGGGCAAGAGCGCCCTGCTCCGGGCGGCCGGCCGCGACGCCGAGGCCGACGGTCATCCGGTGGTGCGCCTCGACGGGCGCATGATGGGGCCGGGCCTCGACGACGTCGAGCCCGCGGTCCGGGCCGCCGCCCGCCCCGGCGCCGTCCTGCTCGTCGACGAGGTCGACGCCCTGGGCTCGGTGCGGCTCGTCCTCCGCGACGCCCTCCTGCGGCTGCTGCCCGACGACGCCCTCGTCGTCCTGGCCGGACGCCAGCCACCGGGCCGGGAGTGGTTCGAGGACGGCGCCGAGCACCTGGTCGCCGACCGCCGCCTCGGCCCGCTCGAGCCCGACGACGCCCGCCGGCTCCTGGCCCACCACGGCACGACCGACCCCGCCACCGTCGCCGCCCTGGTCGAGTGGGCCGACGGCTACCCCCTGGCCCTCACCCTCGGGGCCAGCACCGGCCCACCGGCCGCCGGCGACGGCCACGACCCAGACCTCGGCGCCCGGGTCGTCGCCCACCTGGCCGGCCACCAGCTCGACGACGTCGACCCGCTGGTGCTGGAGGTCGCGGCCATCGCCCGAGCCGTCGACACCCGGATGCTGGCCGCCGCCCTCCCCGGTCGGCCGACCCGCGACGGCCTCCGCCAGCTCCGGGCCACCACCGTCACCGAACGGGTCGGCCCCCGCATCGCCCTGCACGCCCTGGTCCGTCGGGCGGTGCTGTCCGGCACCGGCGTCGGCCCCGAGCGCCGACGCGACATCGTCCTGCGCCTCGCCGACCACCTCGTCGACCGCATCCCCGACGACCCCGAGCTCGTCCTCGACCTGGCCGAGCTGGTGCAGGACCCGGCCTTCCGGGCCGTCACCCTCGGCGTCAGCCCCGACCTGACCGCCGACCGGGTCCGGCCCGGCGACGCCGAGGACGCCCTGGCCCTCTGGGGCGGCGTCGGGACGGCATGGGGCGCCCGTCTCCTGCACTGGTGCCAGGCCGCGCCCGGCCACGTCATCTGCGTCCGCGACGCCGACGGGGCGCTGGTGGCCATCGGGGTCGCCGGTGCCCTCGACCGGGTGCCCGAGTGGGCGGTCGACGAGCCCGAGCTGGGACCGGCGCTGGCCCACGCCCGGGCCGCCGGGGTGGCCGGCGACGCCCTGTTCCTCCACGACATGCACGTCGTCCACCCCATGGGCACCCCGGCATGGGACGACGCCCGCCGAGTGATGATCGGGGCGGTCGCCGTCCGGCACGGCGCGACCCGGTCGCACATGTACTTCACCAGCGACGAGCCGATGGCCGACGACTGCGTCGCCGCCTACGGGTTCCGGGACCTGCCCCAGCTCCGACGCCGCGACGGCGAGCGGGACCTGCACACGTGGGTCGCAGATGTCGGCCCCGACGGCACCGTCGGCGCCATCCGCCTCGCCATCCGGACCGAGCAGGGCGCGCCGTGCCCGGAAGCCGGGCCGACCGCCCACCGCGCCCGGGCGCTGCTCGACGCCCTCCGGCACTTCCACGACGATGCCCGCCTGGCCACCAGCCCGCTGGCGAACGGGGCCGGTGCCGACGATGCCCGGGCCGCGGTGCACGACGCCGTCGAGCGGGCCTTCGGCCCCTCACCCGACGACCGTGACCTCCGGCGGGCCCTGGAGCTGATGTACCTCGACCCCGACGGCGGCCCGGCCCGGGCCATGGCCGCCCTGCACATGAGCCGGTCGAGCTTCTTCCGCCACCTCAAGCGGGCCCGGGAGCGCCTCGCCGCCGCGGCCTGATCGACGGAGAGGTGTCTGACACCGGTACGTCGATCGGCGGCGGTCGGCGGCCGTCGTCAGGTGTGGTCGCGGTAGCGCTCGCGGACCTGGCGCTTGAGGAGCTTGCCGTTGTCCTGGCGGGGCAGGGCGTCGGTGAACTCGACGGCCCGGGGGCACTTGTAGTGGGACAGGCGGGCCCGGCAGTGGGCGATCAGCTCCTGGCCCAGGCGCGGCGAGGGCGACACGTCCCGCCGGAGCTCCACGACCGCCAGCACCATCTCGCCCCACTCCTCGTCGGGCACGCCGATGGTGGCGACGTCGCCCACCGCCGGGTGGGTGAGGAGCACGGCGTCGACCTCGGCCGGGTAGATGTTGACCCCGCCCGAGATGATCAGGTCGGCCGACCGGTCGGTGAGGTAGAGGTAGCCGTCGGCGTCCATCCGGCCGACGTCGCCGAGGGTGAAGTGGTCGCCCCGGTACGACGAGGAGGTCTTGTCCTCGTCGCCGAAGTAGGAGAACCGGCCCGTCGCCGGGGCCTTGATGTAGACGAGCCCGATCTCGTCGGCGGGGAGCGGGCCCCCGGCCTCGTCGCCGACGAAGACCTGGTCGGCCGGCACCGGTCGGCCCACCGTGCCCGGCCGTTCGAGCCACGTCTGCGGCGAGGCGAAGCAGCCCACCCCTTCGGTGGCGGCGTAGTACTCCCACACGATCGGCCCCCACCAGTCCATCAACGCCTGCTTGACGGGCACCGGGCACGGAGCGGCGCCGTGGAGCACGTGGCGGAGCGACGAGACGTCGGCGCCGGTGCGCACCGCCGGGGGCAGCGAGAGGAGCCGGTGGAACATGGTGGCGACCATGTGGGTGTGGGTGACCCGGTGCTCCTCGATCAGCCGGAGGGCGGTCGCCGCGTCCCAGTGGTCCATCAGCACGACCGTCGCCCCGAAGTGCAGCGGGATCGACAGCGAGAAGGCAAGCGGCGCGGCGTGGTACAGCGGGCCGGTGCAGAGGTGGACGTCGCCGCCGGCCTCGTCGTAGCCGTAGATGTTGGCGACCGGCGGGACGTCGGCCTCGGGGTCGTGGGGCCGGTGGACGCCCTTGGGCCGGCCGGTGGTGCCCGACGTGTAGAGCATCTGCGAGCCCGGGGTGGGGTCGTCGATGTCGGTCCCGTCCTCGGCCGCGACGGCGGCGGCGTAGTCCTCGAAGCCCTCGATCGGCCCGCCGACCGCCAGGGCCACGTCGCATGCGGGAGCACCGGCCCGGGCCGGGCCGGCCATGGCGGCCACGGCGGCGTCGGCCACGAACGCCCGCGCCTCGCAGTCGGCCACGATGTAGGCGGCCTCGTCGCCGGTGAGGTGCCAGTTCACCGTGGTGAGCCGGAACCCGCCCCGGTGGCAGGCCGCCACCACCTCGACGAGCTCGGCCCGGTTGCGGCAGGCCACGGCCACGGCGTCGCCCACCCCGAGGCCCCGGTGGCGCAACGCCCGCACCAGCCGGTTGGCCCCGGCGTTCAGCTCGGCGTAGGTGCGCGAGCCGGCGCCCTCCGGCACCACGACGGCGGGCGCGTCCGGCTGCTGCTCCGCCCACCAGGCCAGGCGCATCCCCCGCCGGGCCAGGGCGTCTCGGCGATCGGCAGCGGGCAGCGCGGACATCGACCGCATGGTGCCACGCTCCCCCGCCTCTCGCTCATGGACCGACGGCCTCGCGCCGGGAACTTGGTCAGCGCGCCACCCATCCGGTGGCGCGTTGACCACCTTCCTGGGGACGTGGTCAGCGCGCTACCGATCCGGTGGCGCGTTGACCACCTTGCGGCGGGGTCAGGCGGTGCCGGCCGCGGCCTGGCGGTCGGCGGCGACGGCGTCGTAGGAGGCGTAGTCGGAGCCGGTGTCGTCGGCCATCTCGAAGCGCATCAGCCCGGCCTCGCCCCAGCGCTCGCGCAGGTAGCCGTCGTTGGCGTCGAGCAGGCCCAGCTTGCGGACGTTGGGGACGAGCTTGGCGTAGAAGCTGTGCTCGAAGCCGGAGT
>CAYQGF010000088.1:0-11009 GCA_964416885.1 uncultured Iamiaceae bacterium | reverse complement strand
CCAGGTCGCTGACGCTCTCGGTGAAGCTCAGCGGCGACGGCACCTCCTCGAACGACCCGGGGATCGGCGCGCCGCTCTCGTCGTGCTGGTACTGGCCCGAGGGGAGGATCAGCGCCAGCGCCCACACCCCGACGGCGACGAGCAGCAGGATGGTCAGCGGCGACGGGAAGCTCCGTCCCCCCTCCGAAGCCTCCTCGTCGGCGTCGGCGTCGCTCGACGGCGGGTCGATGACCTCGTCGGATGTCGACATCGTGACCCTCCGGTCTCGTGGGCGCCGGGGCGCGGCGCGACCTGTCCGGGGCGATTGTGGTGGAGGACCCGACGGCTGGCTCTGGACCGGGCGGATGGTTGTCAGGTCCACCCGTTCACCGCACAACGGTGCTTTTCGCAGCCCTTGACGTTGCTGCCGCCGGCCGGATGTGCCATCGTGACCGACGCCACAAAGGGGGCCCCACCGTGCGGACACGAGTCCCGATCCTGTTCACCGCGCTCGCGCTTCTGCTCGGGTGCCTGTTGCCGTCGACACCGGCGGCGGCCACCGACCCACCGCCGCCGACACCGGGCCGTACCGGCCCGCCGTCGTCGATCGCCGTCCTCGGCGACTCGATCTCCACCGCCACCGGCACCGGCACCCTCGGGGCCGAGACGTCCAACAACTCGTGGTCGACCGGCACCAACGCCGCGGTCAACAGCACCTACCAGCGGCTGCTGGCGATCAACCCCGCCATCGCCGGCAACCGGTCCACGATGGCGAGCAACGGTCGCCGCATGGTCCACATGGCCGAGCAGGCGGCGGCGATGCCGACCACCACGCAGTACGTCGAGGTCGCCCTCGGCGGCAACGACCTGTGCCGGCCCTCCGTCGCCGAGATGACCTCGGTCGCCGACTACCGGGCCCAGTTCGTGGCCGGCCTCGAGGCGATCGCGGCCCGGGCCCCGGAGGCCCTGATCTCGGTCTACACGGTCCCCGACATCTTCAACCTCTGGTACATCCGTTACGCCCCGGCCTCCTACAACGGGCTGCAGAGCGACCAGGCGTCGCAGGCGCGGACCTACGTGACCCTGTCGATCATCCCCTGCCTGGCCCTCCTCCAGAACCCGGCGTCGGTCAGCGAGGCGGACATGAACCGGCGGTTCGAGGTCCGTGCCCGGAACATGGCCTTCAACCAGGTGCTGATCGAGGAGTGCAGCAAGGTCCTGCGCTGTCGGCACGACGGGGGCGCGACCTTCGACCTCAGCTCCAACCGCGGCCCCGACGGGGAGTACCGGCCCCGGTCCGAGTGGGTGTTCGTCGACACCGACATCAGCCGCAACACCATCTCGTTCTGCCCGGCGAGCGGCGCCTTCGCCGCCGGCTGCGGCGACCACTTCCACCCCTCGCTCCAGGGCCAGGCCAAGCTGGCCCAGAAGGCCTGGGAGATCGGCCGCGACTGGAGCGACGCCCTCGCTCCCGAGGTCACGGTGACGCCGCCCGACGGCGCCGGGCCGGTGGTGGTCACCGCCACCGACGCGGCGGGCGTCCGGGGCATCGAGCACCGGGTGGGCGACGGCCCGTGGGAGGCCGTCATCGGCAGCACCGCCGAGGTCGACCTGCCGGTCGGCACCCACCACCTCGAGGTGCGCGCCCTCGACGTGAACGGGAACCTCAGCGACTCCCAGGTCGTGACCGTGACGCGGTCCGACGACGACGCCGTGGGCGACCTGGCCGGGGTCGTGACCGGCGCCTCCGGCCCGCTGGAGGGGGCGCGCGCCCGCCTCTACGCCGCGGACAGCTCGGCGTTGCTGGGCCAGGCCTTCACCGACGCCGACGGCGGGTACCGCTTCGAGGGGCTGGCTCCCGGCTGGTACAAGGTCCGGTTCTCCCACCCCGACCACATCGGCCAGTTCTTCTCCGACAAGGGCAGCTTCCACACCGCCGACGTGGTCGAGGTCCCGGCCGACGGCACCGCCACCGCGTCCGTGACGCTGCGCGCCACGGCCACCCTGGGCGGGGTGGCCGGAACGGTGCGGGGCGCGGGCGGGGCACCGGTCGCGGCCGCGACGGTGCGCGTCTACGACGCGACCGCCCACGTGGTGGCCACCGTGGCCTCCGGCCCGGACGGGACCTACGCGCTCGCCGACCTCGCCCCGGGCGCCTACAAGGTCCTCGTGATCGACCACTCGGGGGCCCACGTGTCGCCGAGCTGGGTCGGGGGCGCGTCGTTCCACTCGGCGACGTCGTTCCCGGTGACGGCCGGCCAGACGACGCCCGGGGCGGACATCGACCTGGTGCCGACGCAGTCGCTGGGGAAGGTGAGCGGCACCGTGACCGAGGGCGGCGCCGCCGCCACCGGCCTCCGGGTCGTACTGTACGACGACGCAGCCCGCCAGGTGACGGGGGTGTTCACCGGTGAGGACGGCACGTTCTCGTTCGGGGCCCTCCAGCCCGGCACCTACTTCGTGCGGGTGCGCGAGCCCGCCAGCCATGCCGATGCCTGGTGGGACGGACGGTCGACGTGGCGCAGCGCCACGCCGATCGAGGTCGGCCCGGGTGACGACATCACCGGCATCGACCTGGCCGTCGTCCCGCTCGTCTGACCCGACGGAGGTCCTCCGGGCCGGGCGAGGGCCCGGAGGACCTCGGCGGGCGAGGCCGCGCCGGCGAGGGGGGCGGTGCCTAGGATCCGCCGCCAATGGGGGCACCGCACGCCACCCCGTCCGCGGTCCGGAGCGCGCTCCGGGGCCCGGCGCCGCTCGTCGTGTTCGTCGCGCCCTCGGGGCACGGCACGACCGCCGCCCTCGCGGCCGCCGCCGAGCTGTCCGCACCCCCGATCGTCACCGTCGACGGCGCCCGGGCCGGCGCCCTCGACGACCTGCGCGCCGCGGTCGGCGGGCCGGCCACGGTCCTGGTCGAGGACATCGACCGGGTCGAGGTCGACGGGCCCGAGGCCCTGGCGACCGTCGTCGACCACCTGCTCGCCGGCGGGGCCCGGGTCGTCGTCACCGCCCGGTGCCGGCCTCCCCTCCCCCTCCGCCGGTGGCAGGTCTCGGGCCGGGCCGACGTGGTGACGGCGACCGGGCTCGTCCTCGACGAGGCCGCGATGAGCCAGGCCCTCGGGCTCCGGGGCACCGACCTCGACCGGGCCGTCGCCGTCACCCGGGGGTGGCCCTCGGCCGTGGCCCTGCTCGCCCGCCACCTCCGCGACCGGGACCTCGACGCCGCCCTCGCCGCCACCCGCGAGGACCACGTCGCCTACCTCACCGACGAGGCTCTCGACGTGCTGGCGCCCGACGAGCTCCACCTCCTGGCCCGCGCCTCGGTGTTCGAGAGCCTCGACCCCGGGGTGGTCGAGGAGGTCCTCGGCGACCCCTGCACCGGTCCCCTGCTGCGCGCCGTGGCCGAGCGGACCCAGCTCCTGGCGGTCGAGGGCGACCGCTACGGCTGGCACCCCGACGTGCGGGAGGCCCTGGCCCGCCGGCTCCAGGCCGACGCCCCGGGGGTGCACCGGGCGCTGCACCTGGCGGCGGCCGAAGCCCTCGGCCAGGACCATCGCACCGTCTGCGCCCGCCTCCAGCACCTGGTCGCCGCCGAGGCGTGGGACGACGTCCTGAGCCTGGCCGCGGCCGGCTGGCCCGAGCTCCTGGCCCCCGGCGGGCTCGACGTCCTGGTCCGGGCCATCGAGGACATGCCCTCGGACCGGGTGGCCCACGACGTGACCTACGCCCTCGGCACCGGGGCGGTGCTGCTGGTCCGGGGTCATCCCCGCCACGCCGCCGCCTTCCTGGCCATGCCGCCCGTGCGCGACGACCCCGCCGCCACGGCCACCGCCCACGCCCTGTCGGCCCACGCCAGTTGGTGGGCGGTGCCCCCCGACCAGGCCGTCGACCACGTCGACCAGGCCATCGCCCTGCTCGATGCCGAGCCGGGCCGCACCCTGGTGCCGGTGCCCGGGTTCGAGCCCATGACCACCGGCCGCACCATGCTGGCGGTCAGCCGGGCCCGCGCCCTGGCCCTGCGGGGCGACGTGGCCGACGCCCGGCGGGCGCTGGCCGTGCTCCCCGACCTGCCGACCGACGACCTGGCCGCCACCTCGGTCAGCGCCTGGGCGACCAAGGCCCTGGTCGACGCCCTGGTCGGCGACCTCCCGGCGGCGGTCGCCGCCGTCGACACCGCCGTCGCCCTGGCCGACTCGGGCGGATGGTCCGGAGGGCCGTCGGTGGCCCCGGCCCACCTGGCCCGGGCGCTGGTCACCGTCCGGTCGGGGTCGGTCGACGACGTCACCGCCGACATCGACGCCGCCGCGGCTGCGGCGGCGTCGCACTCGGCGTGGGCCCTGCTGCGGACGACCGGAGCGGTCGCGGCCATGTGCGGGCACAGCGACCGCCCCCTCCCCGGCCCCGACGTCGAGGGCCACGCCCTCGTCCCGCTCGCCCACCACCTCGACGGCGCCTGGCGGGCCCGAGCGGCCCTGCGCCGGGGCGACCCGTTGGAAGCGGCCGCCCTGCTGGCGGTGGTCGAGCCGACCGAGCTGTCGCTCGGCCCGTGGGCGGAGGTCGCCCTCGCCACCGGCGACACCGCGCACGTGGCCGCCACCGTCGCGGCGCTGGGCCCGCCGACCACACCGGCCGGCACGATCGTGCGATCGCTGGTGGAGGCGGCGCTGGCGCCACCGGCCGCGGCGCCCGAGCAGGCGGCCCGAGCCGCGGCCGAGGCCCGCGTCGCCGGCCTCGCGGGGGTGCTGAGCGAAGCGCCCCATGACGTCTGGCCCGACCTGCTCCGGGCCGAGCCCGACGACGCCACCCTGGCCGCGCTGGCCGAGCGGGTGGCCCACACCACACTGTCCGCCATGCTCTCGGACCGGGAACGAGAAGTCCTGCGGTTGCTCGACGGCCCCCTGTCGGTGCCCCAGATCGGCCAGCAGCTCTTCCTCTCCGGCCACACCGCCAAGTGGTACGTGGCCCGCGTCTACCGCAAGCTCGGGGTCCACAGCCGGGCCGAGGCCGTGGCCCGCGGCCGCCAGTTGGACCTCGCATGACCGGTCCGACGGCGGGGGCACCCGACACCGGAGCCGGCCGTGGATAGCCTCTTCGGGCTGGCCCCGAGCACCACCACCTTCGTCATCCTGGGGGCGGCGGTGGTGCTGTTCGTCGCCAACAAGGTGCCGGTCGCGCTGATCGCCATGGGCGTCTCGCTCGCCCTGTGGGGCACCGGCGTGCTGGAGCTCGACGTGGCCCTGGCCGGCTTCGGCGACCCGACGGTGCTGTTCATCGCCGGGACCTTCGTGGTGGCCGAAGCCCTCGACGCGACGGGCGTGACGACCTGGGTCGGACAGCAGCTCATCGACCGGGCCGGGAGCGGCCAGGCCCGGCTGCTGGGCATGGTCATGGTCGTCTGCGCCATCGTCACCGCCCTGATCACCCCCAACGCCTCGGTGGCGGCGCTGATCCCCGCGGTGGCGCTGATCGCCATCCGCACCCAGCAGCGTCCCTCGGCCCTGATGATGCCTCTGGCCTTCGGCGCCCACGCCGGTGCCCTCCTCGCCCTCACGGGCAGCCCGGTGAACGTCCTGGTGTCCGACGCCCTCGCCGACGCCGGCTCCGGGCGCATCGGCTTCTTCACCTTCGCCCTGGTCGGGCTGCCGCTGCTCGCCGGCACCATCGCCATCGCGGTGCTGGTCGGCCCCCGGGTGCTGCCGGAGCGGACGTCGCGTGCCGCGCCGGTCGACTTCAGCGCCATGTCCCGCACGCTGGCCGCGGCCTACGACCTCGACGAGGACACCGACGGCGTGCTCTTCGACCGCACCCGGGGCGTGGCCGAGGTGGTGGTGCCGCCGCGCTCGCCGCTGGTCGGCGAGGAGGTCTACCCGGGCATGGTCACCGAGTCGGGGGAGCTGGTCGTGCTCGCCGTGCGGCGCCGGGGTGAGGAGGTCGAGCCCGGTCGCACCACGCTGGGGGTCGGCGACGTGCTGGTGCTGCGGGGCTCCTGGCAGGCCCTGTCCGACCACCTCACCCCCGACGAGGTGCTGGTCGTGGCCGACCCGGCGCGGGTACGGCGGCAGGTGGTGCCGCTCGGGCTCGGGGCCAAGGAGGCCCTCGGCGTGCTCGCCGGCATGGTCGTGCTCCTGGCGACCGGGGTGGTGCCCGCCGCGGTCGCCAGCCTCCTGGCGGCCATGGCGATCGTGCTGCTCCGGCTGCTCACGATCGAGCAGGCCTACCGGGCGGTGTCGTGGACCACGGTCGTCCTGGTCGCCGGGATGATCCCGCTGTCGACGGCCATGCAGGAGACCGGCGCGGCCGGCACGTTGGCCGACGGCCTGGTGGCGCTGGTCGGCGACACCGGGCCCCGGATGCTACTGATCGGTATCTTCATCCTGGTCGCCGTGCTCGGTCAGCTCATCTCCAACACCGCGACGGCGCTGATCGTCATCCCCATCGCCCTCACCGCCGCGGCCGACCTCGGGGTCTCGCCCCGGCCGGTCCTGATGTGCGTCCTGGTCGCCTCGACCGCGGCCCTCCTCACCCCGGTGGCGACCCCGGCGAACATGATGATCATGGAGCCGGCGGGCTACCGCTTCGGCGACTACTGGCGCCTCGGGCTCCCAGTCCTCGCCTGGTACGCGGTGATCTCGATCATCTGGGTGCCCCTGGTCTGGCGGTTCTGACCACCGCACCGGGACCGCTGTCGAAGAACCCGCCGTCGCGCAACGCGGCCAGGGCCGCCACCACCGCGGCCGCCAGCGGCACCGCCACGAAGACCCCGAGGAGGCCGGCGATCGCGCCCCCCGCCACCGACGCCAGGGCGACCACCAGCGGGTGCAGGGCGGTCGACCGGCTCATGATCACCGGCTGGAGCAGGTTGCTCTCGAGCTGCTGGACCACGACGACGATGACGATCATCGCGATCCCCGGTCCCCACCCGCCGTTGGCCAGCGCCAGCAGGGCCGCGAAGGCACCGGCCAGGACCGCCCCCACGAAGGGGACGAAGCCCATGACGAAGGTCAGCACGAGGATCGCCCCCGCGAACGGGACCCCGAGGGCCCAGGCGCCGAGCCCGATCACGGTCGCGTCGACCGCCGAGACCAGCGCTGCGCCGCGGACGTAGCCGGACAGGGCACCGAAGCTCCGTCGGCCCGTGGCGTCGAGGAGGGGCGAGCCGTTGCCGAGGTAGTCGACGAGCCACCGCCACATCATCCCGCCGTCCTTCAGGAGGAAGAAGGTGATGAACAGGCTGAGGAACAGGGTGGTGACGAGGTCGACGGTGGTCGACACGATGGTGACGGCGCCGCCGAGGAGCCACGGGCGGAGCCGCTCGACCAGGCCGCTGGGCACGTGGTCGGCGGCCTGGGCCTGGTCGGGCGAGACCAGCTCGGCGTCGGCGGCGGTCGCCGCCATCCGGGCGTAGCCCTCGTCGAGCACCCCGGCGATGGTGCCCGACTCGCTCACCAGGGCGTGGGCGGTGAGGGCGGCGGCGCCGGCCAGGAGCACCATCAGCAACAGGAGCGACAGCGCCGCGGCGGCACCCGGCCGGAGCTTCCGGCGCAGCAGGCCCCGGTGGACCGGCAGGAGGGCGCAGGCGAACAGCAGGGAGAGGAAGACCGGCAGCACCAGGGCGTCGAGGGCGACGACGGCCGACAGCACCATGGCGCCGGCGAGCACGATCACCACGAACCGCCAGGAGACGGCGGCCAGACGCTGGAGCCACGCCGGGGGCGGGTGCCCGGCCGAGGCCGGGGGCACGGCATCGTCCATGCGCCGACACTACGGGGCCGGCCGGGGTCAGCTGCGGAGGACCTTCTCCATCGCCGTGCCCCGGACCGCACCTCGGTCCGGGGGAGCACCGCCCCCTCGACGTTCAGGGGAGGAGCTCGACCCAGCCGGCGGCGCCGTCGAGCCGGATGCGCTGGCCGTCGGCGACGAGGCGGGTCGCGTCCTCGACGCCGACGACCGTCGGCAGCCCGTACTCCCGGGCGACGACCGCGCCGTGGGTCATCGAGCCGCCGACCTCCGTGACCAGGCCGGCGATGCCGACGAACAGCGGCGTCCAGCTCGGGTCGGTGGCCGGCGTGACGAGGATGTCGCCCGGGGCCAGGTCGGCGGCGGCGAGGTCGAGGACGACCCGGGCCCGGCCCTCGACGGTGCCGGCCGAGACCCCGAGCCCGACCAGGGCACCGGGCGGCCGGTCGTCGCGGTGGTAGGAGCCGGCCACGACCTCGCCCTCGGAGGTGAGGACCCGGGGCGGGGCGAGGGCCTGGTGGGCGCGGAAGGCGGCCCGACGGCGAGGGACCAGGCCGTCGTCGAGCCGATGGGTGCGCACGGCCTCGCCCAGCTCATCGAAGGTGAGGAAGAAGGCGTCCTCGGCCCGGGCGAGCACGCCGGCCCGCACCAGCCGGTCGACCTCGGCCAGGAGGGCCTGCTTGTACAGGAACGACCGGCTGACGAGCCCGAACTTCGGGTACTCCCGGTAGCCGATGAAGGTCCGGGCCCGGTCGATCATCCGCTCGGTCTCGGCCGCCTTCCGCTCCCCGTCCGGCCGGGCGCGCAGGCGGGCCAGCAGCTCCCGGGCCGCCCGCTCCGCCTCCTGGCGGCCCCGTTCGATGCGCCGCGCCCGCTCCCCCGGCACCACGTGGTCGACGTGGCCGAGGACGATCGGGACGAGCCGGTCGGGCCGTTCGCGCCACCGGGGCCGGGTGATGTCGATCTCGCCGACCCCCCGCTGGCCGTAGCGGTCGAGCCAGGCCTCGATGGCCCGGCGCGCCTCCGGGCCGCCGGCCACGCGGTCGAGGTCGTCGAGGAAGCGGGGGCCGTCGACCCGGCGGAGGAGGGCCACGACGTCGGGGTGGGGGCGGACGGCGTCGGCGACGTCGAGGAGGGCCAGCCCCATCTCGGCGGTGACGTCGTGGGGCACCGACCGGATCAGCACGCCGGCGCCGTTCCGCTCCCCCAGCCACTCCTCGATGTGGTCGTCGAGCCACCACACGGCCTCGATGCCGGCCATGAGGACCGGGTGCCCCGGCGGGGCGAGGAGCAACCGCTTCGTCGCCTCGATGTCGGCCCGGACGAGGTCGAACAGCTCCGGTCCGTCGACCGTCGCCAGGGCCTGCTCCAGGGCTGCGACCGAGGCCTCGGTGGCGGCGATCAGCTCCGGGACGAGGCCGGGGTCGGTCTCGACCGCGGGCACCGACGGGGGCGCGGTCGGCGGTGAGGACGGCGCAGCCGGGGCTGCGGCGGGGGCCTCGGCGGCGGGCGGCGCGGGCACGACGTCGCCTCGTTCGACGATGGTCCGCAGGGCGTCGCCGACCAGCGGGTCGCCCCGGTCCATCGTCGCCAGCAGCCCGGCCCGGCCCGCCGGGGAGGAGAGCGCCCGGGTGACGTCGACGAACAACCGGCTGCCGGCCTCGTGCATCGGGGTGGCGGCGGTGAGCTGCCACATCGAGAGCCCGAGGGGTCTCATGGCGTCGGTCATCATCTGCCCGTGGCCCACCGAGACGTAGACGTGGGGCTCGTCGTCGGCCCGCTCGGGCACCGGGAACAGGGTGGTGACGGGCCGGCTCTGGACGATCTGGAAGCCGTCGTCGACCAGGCACCACTCGATGTCCTGGGGGCACCCGAGGTGGGCCTCGATGCGGCGGCCGAGGGCGACCAGGCGCAGCACCTGCTCGTCGGTCAGCACGGGTGATGCTCCGGCCACGGCGCGGGTGACGACCTCGCCGGCGCGCACCCGGTAGGCGTCGGGCGTCCGCCGGCCCGACACCAGGGCGTCGCCGAGGCCCACCACGGCCTCCACCGCGGCGACCTTCCGGTGCGAGGTGACCGGGTCGGCGGTGAAGAGCACGCCCGCCGCTTCCGCCGGCACCATCCGCTGCACCACCACGGCCATGGCGACGTCGTCGTCGAGCCTGTGGTGGCGTCGGTAGGCGACGGCCCGGTCGGTGGCCAGCGAGGCCCAGCAGCGGCGGACGTGCTCGACCACCGCGGCCGGCCCCACCACGTCCAGGGAGCTGTCGTGCTGGCCGGCGAAGGAGGCCCCGGGTGCGTCCTCGGCCGTCGCGCTGGACCGCACTGCGTAGGCCCCGTGCTCGCCCAGCTGCCGCACGGCGGCCGTGATGGCCGCGGCCAGGTCCTCGGGGAGCGGGGCGTCGGGGACGTCGGCGCCGCCGGCCCGCCGGAAGGCGTCGGTCGTCACGCAGAACCCGTCGGGCACGGTGACGCCCTCGATCCGGGCCAGCTCGCCCAGGGCCGCGCCCTTGCCCCCGACGAGGGCCACCTGCGTCCCGTCGACGGCCCCGATCCCCACCACGTCCTGCTCGGCCATCCCGCACAGAGAGCACGGATCGGCTGCTTGCGGCAAGCCCCCCACCCACGGGTACCGTGATGGTGGCGGCAGGGGGGTGGCCGGCGACGTGTGTCCGACGACACCCGCTGGCTCGGGCTTGGTGGGGCACCGCCCGTCCTCGCTACCGTCCGTTCTCTGACGCGAACCTGAACGAGGCTGCCCCGTGATCGACGAGAAGCTCGAGAACGTCTACAACGACGTCCTCCGCCGCAACCCCGGCGAGCCGGAGTTCCACCAGGCCCTCCGCGAGGTCCTGGAGAGCCTGGGCAGCGTGATCAGCAAGCACCCGGAGCTGGCCCGCCAGAAGATCATCCAGCGCATCTGCGAGCCGGAGCGTCAGATCATCTTCCGGGTGCCGTGGCAGGACGACCGGGGCGAGGTCCACATCAACCGGGGGTTCCGGGTCGAGTTCAACAGCGCCCTCGGCCCCTACAAGGGCGGGCTGCGCTTCCACCCCAGCGTCTACCTGGGGACGGTGAAGTTCCTCGGCTTCGAGCAGATCTTCAAGAACGCCCTCACCAACCTGCCCATCGGTGGCGGCAAGGGCGGCTCGGACTTCGACCCCAAGGGCCGCTCCGAGGACGAGGTCATGCGGTTCTGCCAGAGCTTCATGACCGAGCTGTACCGCCACCTGGGCGAGTACACCGACGTCCCCGCCGGCGACATCGGCGTCGGCAGCCGGGAGATCGGCTGGTTG
>CAYQGF010000087.1:0-11104 GCA_964416885.1 uncultured Iamiaceae bacterium | reverse complement strand
GTCGGCGCCACCAACTGGTTCATCCGGGTGCCGTTCATCATGGAGGGCATGTTCCAGGCCCTGTTGGGCGGGGCGCTGGCCATCGGGCTGCTGCTGGGGCTGAACTCGGCCCTGTTCCAGTCCCTGGCCCGGGAGCAGTACCTCGAGGTGTTCCAGGGCTTCGACTTCACCACCAGCACCGTCGTCGGGCAGTCGGTGTGGCTGGTCGTGATCGGCGCCGTCCTGGGCGCGATCGGCTCCGGCGTCGCCGTCGGCCGCTATCTCGACATCTGACGGCAGGAAAGCCCCTCGCCCGCGGGGCGATCCGTCCGTAGCGTCGCCGCGATGAGCGATGCCACGATCGTGCCGGACGACAAGGACTGGACCTGGGTGCTGGAGCAGCCCTGCCCGGAGTGCGGGTTCGTGGCGGCGGAGGTCGAGGTCGGCGCCGTGGCCGGCATCGTCCGGGCCAACGCGGCCCGCTGGGTCGAGGTCCTGTCCGGCGCCGGGGTCGCCGATGTGGCGGCCCGGCCCCGTCCCGACGTGTGGTCACCGCTGGAGTACGCCTGCCACGTGCGCGACGTGTTCCGGTTGTTCGACACCCGGCTCCACCTGATGCTCGACGCCGGTCCGGAGGGTGCGGCGTTCGCCAACTGGGACCAGGACGTCACCGCCGTGGAGGAGCGCTACGGCGAGCAGGAGCCCGGGGTCGTGGCCGGCGAGCTGGCCGAGGCCGCCGAGGTCGTGGCCGCCTCCTTCGCCGCGGTCCGGTCCGACCAGCACGATCGGGTCGGGCTCCGCAGCGACGGCTCCCGGTTCACGGTGACCACCTTCGCCCGGTACTTCGCCCACGACCCGGTCCACCACGTCTGGGACGTCACCGGCACTGCCGCCCCGGCTCAGCTCGGAGCGACGTCGTAGGGTCGGGCCATGGCCGACGGACCCATCCACGACGTGATCGAGCGCTGGCACCAGCACCTGCGGGGCCAACTGCCCGGTGGGCTCGACGAGCTGCTCCACGACGACGTGGTGTTCTTCTCGCCGATCGTCTACACGCCCCAGGAGGGCAAGGCGATCACCACCCTGTACCTGACCGCCGCCGGCCAGACCCTCCCGGGCGAGCGGCCCGAGGGCGCCCCGGCAGGGGAGGGGAGCGGGGGGTTCCGCTACACCAAGCAGGTCCTCGCCGGCGACACCGCGGTGCTCGAGTTCGAGACCACCGTGGAGGGCAAGTACGTCAACGGCGTCGACATCATCCGCTGCGACGACGACGGCAAGATCGTCGAGTTCCGGGTGATGATCCGCCCGCTCCAGGCCGTCAACCTCGTCCACGCCCAGATGAAGGCCATGCTCGAGCAGATGCAGGCCTGATCCCGGTTCTTGGTGCACGAGCCGTCGCCCTGCGACCGCTGGTGCACCAAGAACGGCGGCCGGCCCGAGCAGGCCGGGCCTCGGTGCGGCGCTCAGGCGGCGTCGGGGCCCAGGGTGACGGGGAGGGCGGCCAGGCCGCGCAGGACGATGCGGCCGTTCCACTCGACCTGGTCGGTCGCCAGCGAGGCCGAGGGGAAGCGGCGCAGCACCCGGGGGATCGTGGTGCGCCCCTCCAGGCGGGCCAGCGCGGCACCCAGGCAGTGGTGCACGCCGCTGCCGAAGCTGATGTGGTGGTGGGCGTCGGCCCGGGTCACGTCGAGCCGCTCGGCGGTGGGGCCGAACTTGGCCGGGTCGCGGTTGGAGGCGCCGAGTCCGGTCATGACGATCTCGCCGGCGGCGACCTCCTGCCCGGCCACCTCGAACGGCTCCAGGGCGATCCGGCGGGAGAACTGGACGGGGCTGTCGTAGCGGAGCAGCTCCTCGATGGCCCCGGTGTCGAGCTCGGGGTCGTCGCGCAGGATCGTGGCCTGGTCGGGGTGGCGCAGCAGGGCCAGCAGGCCGTTGCCGATCAGGTTGACCGTCGTCTCGTGGCCGGCCAGGTACAGGAGCATGACGTTGTCGCGCAGCTCCTCGTCGGTGAGATGGGCGCCCTCCTCCTCGGCCTGGACCAGCGCCGAGAGGAGGTCGTCGGCCAGGTGGTCGCGCTTCCAGGCGATGGCGTCGGCGATGATCACACCGAGCTGCTCGCCGGCCTCGGCGATGGCGTCGGCGTGCTGCATGGCCAGCACCGGGTCGAGCGACTGGGTGACGGTCTGGGAGAGGGCCCGGAGCTGCTCGGCCTCGACCGAGTCGGGCATCCCCAGCATCTCGTGGATCACCTGGAACGGGAGGGGGAAGGCGAGGGCCTCGATCAGGTCCACCTGGCCGGCGTCGGCCGAGATGGCCGCGGCCGCGGTCAGGCGCTGGTCGCAGACCTCGGCCACCCGGGCCTCCAGCCGGGCCACGGTGCGGGGCGTGAACGCCTTGGACACCAGCTTGCGGATGCGGGTGTGGTCGGGCGGGTCCATGCTCAGGATCGACTGGCTGCGCCGCCCGCCCCGCTCCTCGATGGCCTCGGTCAGCTCGGTGCGCCGCTCCATGGTGGAGTTGCGCTCGTCGACCGACGTGCCGGGCAGCCGGAGCACCCGGTGGCAGTCCTCCCAGCGGGACAGGAACCACAGCCCGAGGGGGGAGTGGTGCACCGGGTCGGTCTCCCGCAGCTCCCGGTACTGGGCGTAGGGGTCGTCGAAGAAGCCGGGGGCGAAGGGGTTGAGCCCGGTGGCCAGCGGTTGCCCCTCGACCACCGCTTCCTGGGGACCGGGAGGGATGACACGGTCGACGGCGGCGTCCATCCACGGAGCGTACGCCGACCGGCAAGAAGTTGCATGCCTCGTGCAAGGTGCGTGCGTCACGGGGGGAACGGGTCTGCTAGGAACGGACGCCGTGCCCGCCCACCCGCTCCGGGGCGCCGCCGCGGTCGTCGGCGTCGCCGACCTGGTCGACGCCAGCGGTCAGATCCCCGGCTCCGTCAGCCAGATCGAGGCCCGCATGATCCGGGAGGCCCTGGCCGATGCCGGGCTCACCCTCGCCGACGTCGACGGGGTGGCGATCAACAACCCGGTCGGCTGGGCGGCGAGCCTGGAGCTGGCCGAGCGGCTCGGCATCACCCCCCGCTGGACCGACACCACCCAGACCGGTGGGTCGAGCTTCGAGATCCACGTCCAGCACGCCGCCGCGGCCATCGCCCTGGGCCTGGCCGAGGTGGTGGTGGTCGTCTACGCGGCGACGCCCCGGTCGGCGTTCAAGCAGGGCGGCGCCCGCTGGGGCAGCCGGGCCGCCCCCGCGGGGCCGACGCCGAACGCCGAGTGGGAGATGCCCCACGGCCTGCGGCTCCCGATGGGCGCCTACGCCCTCGCCGCCAGCCGCCACATGCACGAGTTCGGCACGACCTCCGAGCAGCTCGCCGAGATCGCCGTGCAGACCCGGGAGTGGGCGACGATGAACCCGCGGGCGCGGCTCCAGGAGCCGATCACCGTGGAGGACGTCCTCGCCTCGCCGATGGAGGCCTCGCCGCTCCACAAGCTCGACTGCTGCCTCGTCACCGACGGCGCCGGCGCGATCGTCCTCACGTCCATGGAGCGGGCGCGGGACCTGGCCCAGCCGCCGGTCGCGGTGCTCGGGGCCGGCGCCGCCCACGACCACTCGATGATCAGCCAGATGCCCGACCTGACCACCACCGCCGGGGTCGTGTCCGGGCGGGACGCCTTCGCCATCGCCGGTCTGGGGCCGGCCGACGTCGACGTGGTCGAGCTCTACGACAGCTTCACCATCACCGTGCTGCTGGCCCTGGAGGACCTGGGCTTCTGCGCCAAGGGCGAGGGCGGCCCGTTCGTGGCCGACGGCCCGTTGCGGCCCGGTGGCGCCCTGCCGGCCAACACCAACGGCGGTGGCCTCGCCTACACCCACCCGGGCCAGTACGGGATCTTCCTGCTGGTCGAGGCCGTGCGCCAGCTCCGGGGCGAGGCCGGCCCCCGCCAGGTCCCGGGCGCCGAGGTGGCCCTCGCCCACGGCAGCGGTGGGGTCCTGTCGGCCATGAGCACGGTCGTGCTGGGGACGGAGGCGACGCTCTGATGGCCGACGTCGAGCGGTTCGCTCCCCCCGAGTCGCCGGCCGGCGCCCCGTTCTGGGCGGCCAGCCGGGAGCAGCGCCTGGTCCTGCCCTGGTGCCCGGCCTGCGAGGCACCCCACTGGTACCCCCGCGGCTTCTGCCCGACCTGCCTCGCCGAGGACGTCGAGTGGCGCGAGGCCTCGGGCCGGGGCGTCGTGTACGCCGTCTCGGTGCAGCCCAAGCCGTCCCACCCCGGGCTGGCCGACCGGGCGCCCTACGCCGTCGTGCTGGTCGAGTTGGCCGAGGGGGTGCGGATGATGCTCCAGGCCTCGTCCGTGTCCGGGGTCGAGGACCCGTGGGCCATCGCCGTTGGCGACCCGGTCACCGTCGGCTGGGAGCCGTTGCCCGACGGCCGCCACCTCCCCACGGCCGTCCCGGGCTGAGGAACTGCGGCCCGGACCTGGCACACTGGTGCGCCGCCTCTTTCGCCCCTCAGGAGCTTGCCCGTGACCTTCAAGGTCGGTGACCGCGTCGTCTACCCGCACCACGGTGCCGCGGTGATCAAGAAGAAGGAGAAGCTCGAGTTCCAGGGCGAGAAGAAGGAGTACCTCGTGCTCCACATGGTCCACGGCGAGCTGACCCTCCGGGTCCCGGTCGAGAAGGCCGAGGAGGTGGGCATGCGCCCGCCGATCAGCAAGTCCGACGTCGAGGACCTCTTCCGGCTCATCGGCAAGCGCGACGTGCGCGAGCCCGCCAACTGGAGCCGGCGGTTCAAGAACCACCAGGAGAAGATGAAGTCCGGCGACGTCTACCAGGTCGCCGAGGTGGTGCGGAACCTGGCCCTCCGGGAGGCCGGCAAGGGCCTGTCGACGGCCGAGAAGTCGATGCTGGAGCGAGCCCGCGGCATCCTCGTCAGCGAGCTCAGCTTCGCCCTCGACGTCTCCGAGGACGAAGCCCTCGAGAAGCTCAACGAGGGCCTGCAGTAGCTCGCTGACTAGCGCGCGTCGGCGCGCTGGCGGCGGCTGAGCTGGGCCAGCTCCTCGGCGGCGCGGAGGGCGGAGCGGACGTTCTCCTCCAGGGCCTCGCGGCTGGCGTGCATCTGCTCCGCGATGGCCTCGCGACGGGTGGCGTCGACCTCGACCTCCGCCGCCAGGGCGGCGTCGACCTCGAGAGCGGGCCTCTCGGCGCCGACCGCGGCGTCGGACTTGCGGGCGTGGGCCGCGAGCGCCGCGGTGGCCTTGCCCCAGTGGGCCTTGAACATGCCGACGTCGAAGCTGCCCTCCCGGACCCGGGCGCCGTCGAGGACGCGGGCCGGCGGGACCTTGAGGCCACGGACGATGCGGAACCACGACAGGACCTTGAGGACGTAGTAGGTGGGGTCGTACTCCCACCAGAAGAAGCCGTTGCGGGCGGCCGCTTGGTAGTAGTGGTGGTTGTTGTGCCAGCCCTCGCCGCCGGTCCACAGCGCGATGAGGGCCGAGTTCCGGCTGGTGTCGGTGGTGGCGTAGCGACGGCGCCCCATTACGTGGGCGAGCGAGTTCACGGTGAAGGTGCCGTGCCAGAGCAGCACGGTCGACCAGAGGAAGCCGACGACCACACCCGGCCACCCGGCGATGAAGTACGAGGCGATGCCGAGGGTCCAGGGCGGGATCCAGTCGTGCTTGGTCAGGAACCGGAGCTCGGGGTACTTGTTGAAGTCCTTGATCGAGTCCGGGTCCCAGCCCTTGTGCTTGTCGCAGAGGATCCAGCCGATGTGGCTCCACCAGAAGCCCTTGAGCGGGGAGTGGACGTCGCGCTCGGTATCGCTGAAGCGGTGGTGGTCGCGGTGGTGGCTGGCCCACCAGAGGGCGCCCTTCTGGGCCGCGGTGCCGCCCCCGAAGGCCAGGACGAACTGGAACCACCGGCTGGTCTTGTAGGACCGGTGCGAGAAGTAGCGGTGGTAGCCGGCGGTGATGAACCACATGCGCCCGAAGTAGAGGACGGCGCACAGGACCAGCGACTGCCAGGTCACACCGGTGACGATGGCCAGCAGGCAGAGCCCGTGGACCAGGAACATCGGGATCGAGGCGACCCAGTTGACGCGCTCGTCGGGGTCGCGCTCCAGGGCGTGGGCTGTGCTCAACGCGGGGTCCTCCCGTGAGGGGCGATCGAGGGGCCGGGTGGCCGGGTGGCTGCTGTGGTCGGGGTGCGCCCACCGCAGCTGGGCGTCAGCCTACCGACCGGTAGGTAGAGGATCCAGGCTCGGAGCGGCCCCGATCCTGGTGGCGTTCGCCACACCACCGGTGCCGGCGCGCCTATGGTGCTCGGCCGAACACCTTGCAGTATGCGTGCAACCTTCCTCACGGCCGCAGCGGCCGCCGTCCTCGCCACCATCCCCCGGGCCCTCGACGAGCCCCGGTCGATGGTCGTCTGGTTGGTGCTCGTCGCCCTCGCGGCCCTCGGCCACCTGCGTCGGAACGATGCCCTGGCCCGGGTGGCGACGCCCGTCGCCGGCGTGCTCTGGCTCCAGGTCGCCTTCTTCCCGCTGCCCCCGGGGCACTGGATGTTCGGCCTCGTCCTCGGGGCCGTCGCCTCGCTCGTCGCCCTCGGGATGGCGCTCGTCTACCGGGCCAACCGGGTCCTCAACTTCGCCCAGGCCGAACTGGGCACCGCGCCGGCCGTGCTCGTCGTCGGGCTCGTCACCCTCGGCGGGTGGAGCTACTGGCTGGCCGTGCCGTCGGGGCTCGTGGTCGCCGTCGTCCTCGGGGCGGTCGTCGAGCTGGCGATCATCCGCCGCTTCACCCGGTCGCCCCGCCTGATCCTCACCGTGGCCACGATCGGGCTGTCCCAGCTCCTCACCTTCGTGGCGATCCTCCTGCCCCGCCTGTGGCACGCCGACATCGTCGACGGTGCGCTCGACATCCCGTGGAGCATCCGGCTCTCCGACGGGCCCCCGGCGCTCACCGGTGACCACGCCCTGGCCCTGATCGCCGTCCCGGTGATCGTCGCGGCCCTGGCCGCCTTCATCCGCTTCACCGACGTCGGGGTGGCGATCCGGGCCTCGGCCGAGAGCAGCGACCGGGCCGCCCTCCTCGGCATCCCCGTGCGCCGGCTCCAGACGACGGTCTGGGTGCTGGCGACGGTGCTGAGCTTCATCGGCGTCCTGCTCCGGGCCAGCGTCGTGTCCCTGCCCGTCGCGTCCACCCTCAGCTTCGGGATCCTCCTCACCGCGCTGGCGGCGCTGGTGCTCGGCAACCTGTCCGACCTGGTGGCCGTGGCCGCCTCCGCCGTCGCCGTCGGCATCCTCGAGCAGGGCGTGCTCTACAACCAGCCCGACGAGATGGTCGCCCCGGTCCTCGGCGGCGTGATCGTCGTGGTGATGCTCGTGCGGCGGCTGGGGTCGTCCCGGGTGGCCTCCGACACCACGGCGGCCTGGCTGGCGGCCGACGAGGTGCGGCCGGTGCCGGTCGAGATGCGGGGCCTGCGCGAGGTCCGGGCCGCCCGCGTCGCCCTGGTGGCGCTGGCCGCGGTCCTGGTGGTCGGCTTCCCGTTCGTGGTCGGGGCCACCAACCAGCTCAAGGGGACCTTCGTGGCCTGCTTCGTCCTGGTCGCGGCGTCGATCGTCGTCCTCACCGGCTGGTCGGGCCAGGTGTCGCTCGGGCAGATGTCCTTCGTCGCCGTCGGGGCCGTCGTCGGGGCCCAGGCCAGCGGTGAGTGGCAGCTCGACCTGTCGCTCTCGCTCGTCCTCGCCGGTCTCGCCGGCGCGGTGGTGGCGGTGATCGTCGGCCTGCCCGCGCTCCGGCTCCGAGGGCCGCTGCTCGGGGTGACGACCCTGGCCTTCGCGGTGGCGTCCACCCAGTTCCTGCTCAACCGGAGCCGGGTGTCGTTCCTGCCCTCGGGCCGCTTCGTCCGGCCCCGCCTGTTCGCCGTGGTCGACCTGTCCTCCGAGCGGGCCCTGTACTTCGTCGCCGTCGGGATCGCCGTCCTCGGCCTGCTGGCGGTGCGCGGCGTGCGGGCCAGCCGCACCGGCCGGGCGCTGCTGGCCCAGCGGGACAACGACCGGGCCGCCGCCGCGTACGGCATCAGCGTGGCCCGGGCCAAGCTCTCGGCCTTCGCCATCTCCGGCTTCCTGGCCGGCGTGGCCGGCTGCGTCTACGTCCAGGCCCTGAAGTCCTACAGCGAGCAGCCCTTCGCGCCCGCGGTCAGCTTCAACATCTTCACCGCGTCGGTCGTCGGCGGGCTGGGCTCGCTCACCGGAGCGGTCATCGGGGCGCTGTTCCTCAACGCCGGGCGCTGGTTCCTGCCCGCCGACTGGCAGCTCCTCCCCTCCGCCCTCGGGGTGCTGCTGGTGCTGATGGCCCTCCCGGGCGGGCTCGGCGACCTCGTCTACCGGGGCCGTGACGGTCTGCTCCGACGGCTGGCCGACCGCAAGGGCCTCGTCGTGCCGAGCCTGGTCGCCGACGTCCGTGACGACGACGGCGAGGACGTCGAAGCCCTGGTGGCGGCCACCGACGGCGAGCTCGACCTCGAGGGCCTGACCGAGGACGAGGTGGTCGACGCATGACCGCCACGACCGCAGCACCGCCCGACGACACCACGCCCGGCGCCGGGCCCGGTCCCGGCCCCCGGGGAGGGTGGGCCGCCCGCATCACCGGCGGCAGCCCCCTCACCCCGCTGGCCGTGCTGTTCGGCCTCAACGTCGCCGACGAGCTCGACCGCAGCGCCTTCGGGGTGCTGCTGCCCGACATCCGCGACCACTTCGGGCTCGACAACAGCGGCATCCTCGGCCTGGTCGCCCTCGCCACGGCGTCGGCCCTGCTCCTCACCGTCCCCATCGCCACCTGGGCCGACCGGGGCAACCGGGTCCGCATCGCCCTGCTCGGCGCGGTGGCCTGGGGCGTGTTCTCGCTCGGCACCGGGCTGGCCATGTGGGCCTGGGTGCTGGTGGCCATGCGCTGCGGCTCGGCGATCGGCAACGCCGTCATCTTCCCGACCCACAACTCGCTGCTGTCGGACTACTACCGGCCCGAGGTCCGGCCCCGGGTCTTCTCGATCCACCGGGCCGCCAACGCCATCGGCGTCGCCCTCGGCACCATCGTCGGCGCCCTCCTGGGCCACACCTTCGGCTGGCGGGCGCCGTTCTTCGTGTTCGCGGTGCCCACCGTGCTGCTCGTGGTGTGGGGCCTGCGGCTCAAGGACCCGGGCCGGGGGCACTTCGAGCGCGAGGCCATGGGCGCCGACGAGGAGCTGGTCGCCACCGACGAGCCCCCGCCGTCGTACGCCGAGGCGTACCGCATGGTGTGGAAGATCGAGAGCCTGCGCCGGATCTTCGTGGCCCTGCCGTTCCTGGCCGCCTCGCTCGCCGGGTTCGTGGCCATCGCCTCGCTCTACTACGACGAGGTCTTCGGCCTCGACGAGCTGGAGCGGGCCTGGGTCTCGGTCCCCGTGCAGCTGGTCGAGCTGGTCGGCCTGGCCATCGGCGCCCGGTGGGGCGTCAAGCTGTTGGCCAAGGGGCCGGGCCGGGTGTTCCAGTTCCTCGGCCTGTCGTCGTTCTGGTCGGCGGCGATGGCCCTGCTGCTGGCCTGGTCGCCCCGGCTCGGCGTGGCCATCGTGGCCAACTCGCTGATCGTCGCCGGGCTGGCCATCGTCGGCCCGGGCGTGCTGGCCGCCCTGTCGTTGGCCATCCCGCCCCGCGCCCGCTCGGTCGGGTTCTCGATCGGGGCGCTCTTCGTGCTCCCGGGCCTCGTCGTCCTGCCCCTGATGGGCTGGGTGGGGGAGCACTGGGGCTTCCGCTGGGGCATCGTGCTCCTCGCCCCGGTCTTCATCGTCGGCGGCGTGCTGATCGCCTCGGTCAGCTCGGTCATCGACCGTGACGTCCAGCAGGTGTGGGCCGGCGCCGCGGCCCGGGCCGAGCTGCTGCGGGAGCGCCAGGCCGGCCGGCAGAAGCTGCTCCTCGTCCGAGGCCTCGACGTGCGCTACGGCGACGTGCGGATCCTCTTCGGCGTCGACGTCGAGGTCACCGAGGGCGAGGTCGTGGCCCTGCTCGGCACCAACGGCGCCGGCAAGTCGACGCTCCTCAACGCCATCTCCGGCGTCACCCAGGCCAGCCGGGGCGCGGTGATCTTCGACGGCCGCGACATCACCCACGCCCCGCCCGAGGAGATCGCCGCCCTCGGCATCAGCCAGGTGCCCGGGGGCAAGGGCGTGTTCCCCGGGCTCACCGTGGCCGAGAACCTGCGCGTGGCGGGGTGGCTGTCCCGCGACGACCGGGCCGGCCTGGCCCGCCGCCAGGCCCGCGTCGACGTGATGTTCCCCGTGCTGGTCGAGCGGGCCGAGGACCCGGCCGCCGACCTGTCGGGTGGCCAGCAGCAGATGCTCGCCCTGTCGATGGCGTTCCTCACCAACCCCAAGCTGCTGGTGATCGACGAGCTGAGCCTGGGCCTGGCCCCCGTGATCGTCGACCAGCTCCTCGGCGTCGTCCGGGCCCTGCGCGACGAGGGGACGACGATCCTGCTGGTCGAGCAGTCGGTCAACGTCGCCCTGTCGGTGGCCGATCGGGCCTACTTCCTGGAGAAGGGCGAGGTCCGCTACGACGGCCCCACCGCCGACCTGCTCGACCGCCCCGACGTCCTCCGCTCGGTGTTCCTCGAGGGGGCGAGCAAGGGCCTCGGCCTCGACGACGACCAGCTCGACGACCAGGCCGACGGCCCGACCGACGACGGGGCCGAGGCCCCGGTCGACGCCCTGCTCGGCGGTGCCCGCCTGACCGGGCTCCGGCCCGTCACCGCGGTCGACAGCGACCGCGCCGACGCCGACGTCCCGGCCCTGCGGGCCGAGGACCTGGTGGCGCGCTTCGGTGGCGTCGTCGCCGTCAACGGCGTGTCCCTGGAGGTCGGCCGGGGTGAGGTGGTCGGCCTGATCGGGCCCAACGGCGCCGGCAAGACCACCGTCTTCGACCTGCTCTCGGGGCACACCCCGGCGGCGGAGGGCCGGGTTCGCCTCGGCGACCGCGACGTCAGCGGCCGCAGCGCCGCCGCCCGCGCCCGGGCCGGGCTGGGCCGCTCGTTCCAGGACTCCCGGTTGTTCCCCTCGCTCACCGTCGAGGAGGCCATCGCCGTCGCCCACGAGC
>CAYQGF010000086.1:7520-11166 GCA_964416885.1 uncultured Iamiaceae bacterium | reverse complement strand
TTCGACCTGGTGGTCGTCGCCCGCAACACCTTCTTCAACCTCACCACCGAGGCGGCCCAGCGGTCCTGCCTGGCCGAGGTGGCCCGCGTCCTCGGCCCGGACGGGCGGTTCGTGGTCGAGGCCTTCGTCCCCACCGACGACGAGGCCCCGACGTCCTCGGTCGAGGTCCGCCACATCACCGCCGATCGGGTGCTCCTGTTCGTCGACCGTCACGACCCCGGCGCCGGCGAGGCCTGGAGCTCGTTCGTCGACATCTCGGCCGACGGCATCCGGCTCCGGCCCTGCCACGTCCGCTACCTCCGCCCCACCGAGCTCGACGCCCTCGCCACCGCCGCCGGCCTCACCCTCGTCGAGCGATGGGAGGACTGGGCCGGCACGCCGTTCGACGACGAGACCTCGACCCACCACGTGTCGACCTACCACCGCGCCGACCGGGCGAGCTGACCGACCCATGGGACGGGTCAGGGTCGGCATCACCATCGACGCCCCGCCCCGACAGGTGTGGGCGATGGTCGAGCAGGTCGAGCGGCACGTCGACTGGATGGCGGACGCCACGGCCATCCGGTTCACGTCCCCGCAGCGCCGGGGCGTCGGCACCACCTTCGAGTGCGACACCGCGGTCGGCCCGCTGCGGCTGACCGACGTCATGGAGATCACCGAGTGGAGGCCCGGCAAGGTGATGGGCGTCGCCCACGTGGGCGTGGTCACCGGCACCGGCCGCTTCACCCTGCGCCGCAGCCGCCGGGGCCGCACCCGCTTCACCTGGGAGGAGCGGCTGCGCTACCCGCTCTGGCTCGGCGGACCGGTGGGCGGCATCGTCGGCGACCAGGTCCTGCGCCGGGTCTGGAGGCGCAACCTCGGCCGGCTCAAGGCCCAGGTCGAGGGCCCGGCCCCCGACTGACCCCGAGCGGACGGTCGGTACCGCGGGGCCGAGCTGTCGGGCGCCGGGCCGGCCCGACCGTCAGGCCAGGGCGATCGTCCCCCGGACGGCGCCGTCGGCGGTGAGCAGGGTCAGGTCGCCCCATCCGAGCAGCGCCCAACCGTCGGTGGCCGGGATCACCCGCTGGGCCGGCTCGACACCGGCCACGTCGTGGCGCTCGTCGACCGCCAGGCGGCCGCCGGCGGTGTCGACCACGACCACCGAGCTGGCCATCCCGGCGACGGCCGGGTCGACCACGACGTCCTGGTCGAGGTCGGTGCCGTCGACCGCGGGCTCGCCGTCGAGCAGCGGGGCCTCGGAGAACCCGTACGTCGAGGCCGGGACGGCGAAGCGTCCGTCACCGAGGTCCACGTAGGCGTGGTGGTCCCAGGTCACGGCCGACTCGTCGCCCAGGACCAGGTCGTCGGTCACGACCGGCGCGGTGGGGTCAGAGACGTCGAACAGCTTGGCCGTGGCCCGACCGTCCTCGCCCGGTCCGAACCCGACGACCAGCCCGTCGCCCAACGGGTGGAGGTAGGAGCTGAACCCGGGCAGCTCGACCTCCCCCACCACCGCCGGCGCGGCCGGGTCGGTCAGGTCGACCACGTAGAACGGGTCGGTCTGGAGGAACGTCACCGCGTACGCCGTGGTGCCGACGAAGCGGATGCCGTGCAGGGTCTCGCCCGGCTTGCCGAAGCGCTCGGTGCGACCGACCTCGTCGAGGGTGCCGGCGGTGTCGAGCACGACGATCTCGTTGAGGCCGGCGTCGGGCCCGGAGCCCCCGGTGCCCGGCGGAGCGACCACGACGTCGCTGGCGATGTCGACCGGCGTCGGCCCCCAGCAACAGCCCCCACCTCCGACCGTCGCGGCGACCCGCAGGACACCGTCGTGCTCCGACATCGAGAAGTCGTCGAGCAACGAGCCCTCGACGGCGCCGGACCCGGTCGGCTCGAGGGTGGACAGGTCGAAGCGGTGGATGCCCGTGGTGGCGACGCCGGCCTCCTCGTCCCACTGAGGCGTGGCCACGTAGGCGGCATCGGTGGTGACGTGCACGAGCTGGCCCGACCCGACGACCTCGGCCGCCCGGACCGGCTCGACCGGGCCGGTGGCCGACAGGGTCACCAGCAGGGTGGCGGATGCGTCGGAGGGGCCCTCGGGGTGGAGGACGGCATCACAGGCGACCGGTCCATCGGCGAAGGGCACGGTGGCCGTCGGAGCGGTGGAGGGGAAGCCGACGCTCCCGGGCTCGACCTGTTCGTCGGGGGCGACCGGCGGGGCGATGTCGCCCTCGAACATCGGGACGTCGAAGCCGTCGGTCGCCACCACGTGGAGCTCGTCGCCGACCCGGCGGGCGTCGACCAGCCAGCCGGTGGTCGTCCAACCGCCCTGGCGCTCGAGGCTCTCGGTGGTCACGGCATAGCGGTCGACCACCACGCCGGTGTCGCCCGACCCGACCACCCAGGCCACGCCGGCCTCGGCGTCATGGGTGACCTGGGCATCGCCGGGCACCGAGGCACGGGCCGCCACCTCGCCGGTGGCCAGGTCGACCACGGCCAGCGTGCCGGCCCCGGTCACCAGGACGACGTCGCCGCCGAGCCGGTCGACCAGGTCGAGCTCGTCGACGCCCTCGACGGCCACGTTGGTGCCGTCCTCGACGGCGGCGCTGCTGGCCTCGTCGGCGACGCTCCCGGAGGCCTCGCCCTCGGTGGCCGCACCGCTCTCGTCCCGACCGGCGTCGGCGGACGCCGCGAGCGGGGCCTCGGCCGCGCCGTCGGCGGCGAGGGCGGCCGTCGTCGCGGCCCGGCCCCCCTCCGCGGCCGGCGCCTCGCCCCCCTCGGCGACCCCGAGGGCCTCGGCCCCCCAGGCGGCCAGGTCGTCGCAGGACCCGAACCGTTCGAGGTCGACGGCGGCGGCCACCGGAGACGAGGTCGATGCCTCGCCCACGCCGATCACCAACGCGGTGGTCAGGGCGCCCGCTCCGAGCAGGGCCAGGACGCCGATCAGGCCCCGTCGGGGCCGGCTGCCAGGGGTCATGGACACGTTCGTCATCGGTGTGCCATCCGATCGTGGGAGGTGCCGGCCCGGGCCGCGGGGACCAGGCCCCGACGACCGCGGGCGGCGCCGCGAGCTCCGCCGCCCGGAGGGTCGTGTCGGTCGATGTGCTCGCTGCGCTCGCTCATGGCCCCTCCGACGTCGCCCGGCCCCCGCCGGTTCCCGGCCTCAGCCGTACTGGCCCGCCATCAGGGCGTAGGCGGCGACACCCAGCACCAGGCCGAGGCCGACCGCCAGGCCCGAGGCGACCATGTCTCCCCGGGCGCCGGCCCGCAGCCGCTTGGGCAGCTCGACGACGAGGGCGCCGGCGGCGAAGCCGGCGACGAGGCCTCCGACGTGACCACCGATCGAGATGCCCGGCACGCCGAAGGTGAACAGCAGGTTGATGCCGATCGTCGTGACCAGGCCGGACTGCATCAGGTTGATGCCCCGCTCCCGGGCCACCATCACCGCCGCGCCCATCAGCCCGAACACCGCACCGGAAGCGCCGACCGTGACCGACGTCGGCGACAGCAGCACGACCCCGAGGCTCCCCCCGAACAGGGCGCACACGTACACGGCGACGAACCGCACCCGGCCCAGCGCCGGCTCGAGGAGCCGCCCGAAGACATAGAGCATGTACATGTTCATGCCGATGTGGACGATCCCGAACGGCAGCTGGGCGTGGAGGAAGCC
>CAYQGF010000086.1:0-7420 GCA_964416885.1 uncultured Iamiaceae bacterium | reverse complement strand
GGGCAGTGGAAGCCCACCGAGGCCTGGTGCATGCAGGCCGGGCAGATCGGCCGGTCGCAGCGCTGGCACGTGATGCCGGCGACCCGGTCGGGGTGGAGGTAGCAGGTGCGGGTGCCGGTCGGGGCGGTCATGGTCGGACGAACGCTACCGAGCCGGCCACCGAGGTCGGCATCAGCGTCCGGTGAAGCGGGCCTTCCCCGGCCCGTGCTCCAGGAAGGACGCGACACCGGTCCGGGCGTCGTCGGTGGCGAACACCTGGACGAACAGCTCCTGTTCGAGCTCCAGCCCGGACCCGACGCTGACGTCGAGGCCCCGGTCGATGGCCCGCTTGGCCAGGCCCTGGGCCACGACGGCGCCGCGGGCCAGCTCGCCGGCCCACTCCAGGGCGGACGGGAACACCTCGTCGGCCGGCACGACCCGGTCGACCAGGCCGATCGCCAGCGCCTCGGCCGCGTCGACCTGGCGGCCCGACCAGATCAGGTCCTTGGCCCGGGCCGGGCCGACCAGCCGGGGCAGGCGCTGGGTGCCGCCGCCACCGGGGATGATGCCGAGCAGGATCTCGGGCTGGCCGAAGCGGGCCCGGTCGGACGCCACCCGGAGGTCGCAGGCCAGGGCCAGCTCGCAGCCACCGCCGAGGGCGACCCCGCTGACGGCGGCGATCACCGGCCGGGGGATGTCGGCGACGGCGTTGAGCGCCCGCAGGAAGTGGCTGCCGATGGTGCGGGCCTCGTCGGGACCGCCGAACTCGGAGATGTCGGCGCCGGCGGCGAAGATCCGGTCGCCACCGGTGACCACGACCGCGCCCGGAGGCGTGTCGATCAGCGCCTGGGCCGCCCCCTCGAGCTGGTCGAGGAGTCCGGAGCTGAGGGCGTTGACCTTGCCGTTCTCGATGCGCAGGACGGCGACGTCGTCGTCACGGCGCTCGACGGTCACCAGCGGCTGGGGAGAAGACATGGCTGGCGAACCTAGCGGGGCGGCACCCGGCACCCACGGACGAACGGCTCGGCCACCCGGCCCCGGCGGTCGGGACCTAGAGGCAGACGACGCTCTCGGACTCGGTGTTCATGCCGACCGCCTCGACCGCGGTCACCCCGGGGACCCGGTCCTTCAGGATCCGCTCGACCCCGGCCTTGAGGGTCACGGTCGAGGCCGGGCAGCTCACGCAGGCGCCGGTCAGCTCGACGGTGACCACGCCGGTCGCCTCGTCGACGCCGTGCAGCTCGATGTCACCGTTGTCGGCCTGGATGGCCGGGCGGATGGCCTCGATGGTGGCCTGGAGCTTCTCGAGCATGAGGTGGCAGTCTCCCACGGGCCGGCGGCCGACCCGAATCGTCCCCCCGCACAACCCCGCCGATCGCCGCCCCCTTCCGGCCCCCGACGTGGCGGGCGTCACATCCGCTCCGGCTGGGGGTTGTCCGCGGTGCATCCCTACCATCGGGGCGGTGACGGCCTGGATCCTCGCCCACGCTGCCGAGGGCCTGGCCGGTGACGGGGTGCCCGCTGCCCTGCTGTACGGCATCAACGTCGTCGGAGCGGTGGTGATCGCCCTCGGCCTCCGGGCCCGGGGCACGACGCCGCTCGGTGGCCCGGCCGTCCCCCCGCTCACCGTCGACGGCGCCGAGGGCGATCCGTGGCCCGGCGACGCCATGGGCCGGCCCGGACGCCGGGTCGCCCAGCTCCTCGGCGTGGGGACGCTGGTCCTGCTGCTGGCCGTGGGCTGGGGCGGCTCTCGGGTGTTCGGCCTCAGCCCGGTGTCGACCACCGTGCTCACGCTGTGGTGGTCGGTGCCCGTGCTGAGCCTGCTGCTCGGCGACTGGTGGCGCCTGGTCGACCCCTTCGATGCCCTCGCCGGAGGCATCGAACGGCTGCGGCCCCAGCCCGTCGCCGCCCACACCGGCCTCGACGACGCGCCCGACGCCCCCGATGCGGCCATCGACGGGGACGACGACGGGCCGGAGGAGGCCGGCGACTGGTGGGTGCCGGCCGCCCTCCTCGCCACCTTCGCCTGGACCATCACCTGCTGGCTCGAGGGCCTCCAGCCCCGGGTCCTCGTCACCTGGCTGACCGGCCTCACCGTGGTGATGGTGGCCGGCGCCCTCCTCGGCGGGCGGGCGTGGGTGCGCCGCAGCTCGCCCATTGCGGTGTTCGCCGGCACCCTGGCGGCCGCGGCCCCGCTCGACTGGTCGACCGGGCGGCCCCGCCCCCGTCACCCGCTGCGGGGCCTGGCGGCCCGGGCCGGCGGGCGACGCTCCACCGCGGTGGTCGTCGTCGTGCTCGGCACCGCGTTCTGGGAGGCCGTCGGCGGCACCCAGTGGTGGGCGAACCTGATCGGCAGCAGCGGCCAGGGGGCGGGCACCGGCAGCATGCTCTGGGCGACGTTCGGCTGGGCGTGCTGCCTACTGCTCACCGGGACGGCGTGGACCGGCGTCGGCGCCCTGGCCGAGGAGGTGGCCCATCGGTCCGGTGGCCCGCGGCTCGACGAACCGTTCGGGCCCGACGCGGTGGCCTCCCTGGCCCCCGTGGCCGCCACCGCCCTGGCCGCCCACCAGCTCGGCTCGGCCCTCTCCTACGGACAGTTCGCGCTGCGGTTCTGGTCCGATCCCTTCGCCGAGGGGTGGGACCTGCTCGGCACCGCCCAGCTCCACGTGAACGAGCAGCTCCTGCCGGTGCGGCTCCAGGGCTGGATCGAGCTGGCGCTGGTCACCGTCGGCCTGGTCCTCCTGCTCGTCGGGGCCTGGGACCGCCTGGCCGCCCGGGTCGGGCGGGCCGTCCTCACCGCCGGCTGGGTCCTCGCCGCGGCCACCGCCGGGCTCGGGAGCCTCGCCCTCTGGCTCTTGCTGGGAGCGTGAGGGTGCTCGCCCACCAGGGCGGCTGGGACGAGATCCTCCTGGTCCTCACCCCCATCGCCCTGTTCGCGGGGCTGCTGTGGTTGGCCAACGCCCGGGCCAACAAGGAGCTCCAACGCCGCCGGGCCGAGCGGGCCGACGGCGACACCTCCGAGGCGTCCGGCGCCACCGAGGACCGGGACGAGGGTGGGGACGACGGGGCCTGACCCGGGGGCCTGACCCGCCGCTCCCGTTCAGAACGCGCGTCAAGAGGGCCGGCTCGCGGTCGACACCGCCCGCCGAAGCTCGCTGCGCTCACCGGCTCGGGCTGGCGCTGACCCCGACCGCCTCCGGGGCTGCCGCCGGGCCCACCCATCTATCGGCGCGGGCTCTCAGTCGGTGTCGATGTCGACGCCGATCGAGCGCAGCTTCTCGGCGAAGCGGTCGTAGCCCCGGGCGACGTGGTGGGCCTCCGCGATGACCGTCTCGCCGTCGGCACCCAGGGCGGCCATGGCGATCGCCGCCCCGGCCCGGATGTCGTGGGCCTTGACCGGTGCCCCGGAGAGGCGGGCCACGCCGCGGATCACCGCGTAGTGGTGCTCGACCCGGATGTCGGCGCCCATCCGGACCAGCTCGTCGACGTAGCGGAACCGGCCGCCGAAGATGTTCTCGGTGGCGATCGACGGACCGTCGGCCAGCGCCAGGGCCGCGACCATCAGCGGCAGGTAGTCGGTGGCGATGCCCGGGTACGGGAGGCTGTTGATGTCGACGGCCCGGAGCCGCTCCGGTGCCGCCGCCCACAGCCCGTCGGGGTGGGACGAGGTCCGCATCCCCATGGCCCCGAGCTTGTGCATCAGCATGTCCATGTGCTCGGGCCGGGCGCCCTCCAGCACCAGCTCGCCGCCCGCCACGGCCAGCCCGGTGAGGAAGGTGGCGGCCTCCAGCCGGTCGGGGATGACCGTGTGGTCGACGGGGTGGAGCTCCTCGACGCCCTCGATGGTGACCGTGCTGCTGCCGGCCCCGATGATCCGGGCACCCATGCGGTTGAGGAAGGCGGCCAGGTCGGCCAGCTCGGGCTCCTTGGCCGCGTTCTCGATGACGGTGGTGCCCTCGGCCAGGACCGCCGCCATCAGCACGTTCTCGGTGGCCCCGACGCTCGGGTACTCCAGGACGATGCGGGTGCCCACCAGCCGCTCGGCCCGGCCCTCGATCACCCCGTGCTCGGTGTGGAACTCGGCCCCGAGCCGCCGCAGGGCATCGAGGTGCCAGTCGATCGGGCGCTGGCCGAAGTCGTCGCCGCCGGGCATCGAGACCCGGGCCTGGCCCTCCTTGGCGATCAGCGGGCCGAGCACGACGATCGACGCCCGCATCGCCTCGACCAGCTCGTAGGGCGCCTCGGGGGTGATGGCGGCCGGTCGGACCACGGTGAGGACGTCGCCGTCGAGCGTGGCCTCGCACCCCATGGCGACCAGCAGGTCCGCCATCAGGACGACATCGGTGATGGCCGGGACGTTCCGGATGGTGAAGGTGCCCTCGGCCAGCACGGTGGCGGCCATCAGCTTGAGCACCGAGTTCTTCGCCCCCGAGATGGGCACGGTCCCCGACAGCGGTCCTCCGCCCCTCACCATGATGCGTTCCACGTCTCAGAGCATGGCCGACGACAGGGCGGCCGTCCTCCCCGATGCCGGGGACGGGGCGGTCGAGGGGGCAACATGGCGCGTGCCCCGCGTCACCCAGACCGTCGTCGTCGACGCCGACCGGGCCGCGTCGCTGGGCCGGGCCCGGGCCGACGTCGTCACCGAACGACCGTGGGAGGACACCGACGGCCCCGCCCCCGAAGCGGGCACCACCTCCTTCGGCCTGGCCCGGGGGCCGATGCACCACTACCGGCGCGACGTCACGGCCCGGCCCCGGCCCGACGGCACCGTCGAGGTCACCGAGGTCACGACCTACTCGCTCGCCCTCGGCCCCTGGGGGCTGTTCGTGGCCCCGCTCGTCACCCGGTCCCTGCGCCACACCGACGACCGCCAGCGCAGCCACGCCCCCCTGTGGGCGCCCCCCGAGACCCTCGACACCCGCTCCGGCACCATCCTCGGCCTGCTCCTGACCCTCGCCCTGGTGACGGGGTACCTCGGCACGGTCCTGACCCAGACGGTCACCTACGCCGCCGACGAGTTCGGCCGGGACGCCACGGCGCAGGGCGCGGTCCTCGCCGCCGTCCGGATCGGGACGCTGGGCAGCCTGGCCCTGGTCGCCCTGGCCGACCGACGGGGCCGCCGCCGGCTCCTGCTCTGGTCGGCCGCCTTCGCCTGCGTCTCCACCGCAGCGGGGGTGGTGGCGCCGTCGATCGAGATGCTGGGCCTCACCCAGACGGTCGCCCGGGGGTTCCAGACCGCCACCGTCCTCCTGATCACCGTCGTGGCGGCCGAGGAGATGCCCAAGGGAGCCCGGGCCTACGCCATCAGCGTCATGACGATGACCGGGGCGCTCGGCGCGGGCATCGCGGTGTGGGCGCTGCCGCTCGCGGACCTCGGGGTGCGGGGGTGGCGGATCCTCTACGTCCTCGCCCTGCTGGGGCTGCCGGTGCTCCGCCGGGTCGGCCGGGTGTTGCCGGAGAGCAAGCGGTTCGTCCGCCCCCACCGCCAGGCCACGGTGCTGCGCGGCCACGCCCGGCGCCTGTCGATCATCGGGGCCGCCCTGTTCTGCTCGTCGGCGTTCGGGGCGCCCAGCGCCCAGCTCCTCAACGACTTCCTCAAGGACGAGCGGGGCTTCTCGGCCTCCCGCATCGCCCTGTTCACCATGCTGACCTCGACGCCCGCCGGGCTGGCCCTGGTCGCCGGGGGCCGTCTGGCCGACACCCGGGGACGGCGCCACGTGGTGGCCCTCGGCGTGGCCGGCGGGGCGGTCCTCGCCACGTGGGGCTTCACCACCCAGGGCTGGCCCATGTGGGTCGCCAACCTGGGCGCCACCATGCTCGGCGCCCTGGCCGTCCCGGCGATGGGCGCCTACGGACCGGAGCTGTTCCCCACCGCGGCCCGGGCCAAGGCCAACGGGATCCTCCAGGTCGTGTCGGTGACGGGGAGCGCCCTCGGCCTGGTGATCGCCGGCCAGGCCATCGACCGCACCGGGCGCCTGGCCGACGGGATGTTCCTGCTGCTGCCCCTCGGCCTCCTCGTCGCGGTGCTGGCCCTCACCGTCTTCCCGGAGACCGCGGACCGGCAGTTGGAGGAGATCAACCCCGAGGACGACCTCTCCCGACCGGGGGACGGCGAGGTCGTGATCGGCACCGAGAGCGGCGAGGTCCCAGCCGGGCCCGACCCGGGGACGCCCCTCGACCAGCGGTAGCATCGCCCGCCGTGCCGGAGGAGCCAGACAACGCCGGGCCGTCCGGTGCCGACACCCGGGCCGAGACGGCCCGCGCCGCCGAGGTCGACGGCCCCGTCGTCGGCGAGGGCGGTGTCGTCGAGGGCGATGTCGACGAGGGCGCTGTCGACGGCCCGGAGGGCGATGTCGACGGTGACAGCCCCGAGGGTGACACGAGCGGGGACCGACCCCGTCGTCCTCTGCTGATCGTCGGCGCGGTGCTGGGGCTCGCCCTGCTAGTGGCCACCGCCATGTCGCTGCGCCACGTCGAGCCGACCCTGGCCCCCGCGTCCTCCGTGACGACCGGGCCGCCGAGCACCTCGCCCCTCGCGCCCCCGCCGTCGTCGGCCCCGACCACCACCGTCCCCGCCACGGACGCACCCGGCACCGCGTCGGTCGCGGCCCTGGCCCCGCTGCCGGCGCTCACCAGCGAGGTGGCGACGGTGCGCGACGGGGTCGACGAGGTCCCGGTGCACGCCGACGCCACCGGGGGCGAGGTCACCCGGACGATCCCGGCCGACGGCGACTACGGCCAGCGCCAGGTGTTCCTGGTGAAGGGCCGAGAGGGCGACCGCCTCGACGTCCTCCTGCCGGTGCGGCCCAACGGCTCGCGGGGCTGGATCGACGCCGACCTGGTCGACATCACCACTCACGACTACCAGATCCAGGTGTCGCTCTCCGGCTACCAGATGATGGTGCAGCGCGGCTCGGAGGTCGTGATCGATACCCCGATCGGCGTCGGCACCGAGGACACCCCCACCGTCGGCGGCGACTTCTACACCTGGGTGCTGATCGACCCGACCAACGGGGGCTACGGCTCCTACGCCTACGGGCTGTCGGGGTTCTCCACCCTCGAACAGTTCGCCGGGGGCGACGGCCGCATGGGCATCCACGGCACCACCGACGCCAGCTCGATCGGCCGGAGCGTGAGCCATGGCTGCGTCCGGGTCCCCGACGACGTCGTCGTCAAGATGGTCGAGGAGGTCGGCCTCCCCCTCGGTGTCCCGGTGACGGTCCTGGCCTGACCGGTCCACGACCGTGTCGAAGGGTGTCAGACACCCTTCGACACGCCGAGGGTCAGCGGAGGGACGAGAGCCAGGCGGCGACGGTGGTGGCGATGTGGTCGTCGAGGCCCTTGGGGTCGTGGCCGGCGCCGTCGAGCCAGACGTGGGTGACCGTCCGGTACTTCCTTGCGCAGAGAGACAAAACGAAGAATAGGCTCCCAAATTCCG
>CAYQGF010000085.1:0-11301 GCA_964416885.1 uncultured Iamiaceae bacterium | reverse complement strand
CTCCTGGTCGACCTCGATCGACCAGTCGAGGTCGGTCTGGCCGTTCCACTGGGAGTGCTTGGCCTTCTCGTAGAGCTTCTCGAGCGAGGGGCGGGCGCCCTTCTCGTAGTCCCAGGTGAAGATGGCGTCGGCGTTGTCGGCGACGGTGTGGATCGCCTCGTCGACCTCGGTGTTCGACACCGAGAGGATCGCCTCGAGGTCGGCGGCGCGCGCGATGTCGTCGGCCGCGGTGCGGTCGGTGGTGTCGGTCATGGGAGGGTCTCCTGGAGGGTGGTGGCGGACAAGGAGGATGGGCTCACGTCGGCGAGGGCCGACAGGAGGTGGGCGATCAGGCGCTCCCAGGGCTCGGCCGCGGGCATCGGCACGTCGACCGCGCCGAGCATCACGAAGCCGAACCCGAGGGCGTGGCAGAAGGTCACGAGGGCCTCGGTGTCGAGGTCGGCGGAGATGCCGCCGGACTCCTTGGCCGCCTCGATGATCTCGCGCAGCTTGTGCTGGCGATCGAGGACGTCGGTGCGGAGCAGGGCCGCGACCGCGGGGTCGCGGCGGCCGGCCACGAAGGCCTCGGCCAGGAGCGTGGTGCCCCGGCCGGCGTCGTCGTCGGGGGCGTCGACCAGGTGCCGGCCGGCGATGCGGAGGATGTCCTCGGCCCGCCCCTCGAACTGGTGGTCGGCGAACAGGGCGTCGAGGTCGTCGGTGGCGTGGGCCTCGAGCGCGGCGACCAGCAGGGCCGCCTTGTTGGGGTGGCGGCTGTAGATGGCGCCGGTCGTGGCGCCGGCCCGGCGGGCGATCTCGGCCACGCCGGCCCGGTCGTAGCCCCGCTCGGCGAAGACCTCGATGGCCGCGGCGAGCAGACGGTCCCCGAGCGGGTCGGGCGCTGACGCGTCGAGGGGCTCGGCAGGCATGGCCACGGGGGCGATGATAACCATCATTATCCCGTGGGGGAAGAGCATGTGACGCTCGTCTCGCCCGAGCGGGGCGGCCGACGGACGACGGGCCATGCCCCGCTCTCGCAGCCCGCGACCCCGGCGAGAGATAGGGTTCGGCCTCCTCCCACCCGGGAGGTCGCCCACCCGGCGTGCCGGGCGAGCGATGTGCAACACAAGGAGACAGCAGTGCGCCCACGTCGATGGTTCCGCCTCGTGGCCCTGGTCGCCGCTCTGGGCCTGGTCCTGGCGGCTTGCAGCACCGAGGACGACGGCGACTCCGCGTCCACCGACACCGCCGAGGAGGGCAGCGGCGACACCGGCTCCGACGGGAGCGGTGCCAGCGGCGAGCCCGCCACCTGTCAGGGCGAGCCCGGCCAGGACCCGTCGACCGAGCCGGTCAACGGCACCGGCGGCGACGCCTCCGGCAGCGCCCGCATCGGCATGGTGCTCGACATCGGTGGCGTCGACGACGACTCGTTCAACGAGGCCGCCCACAACGGCCTCGTGGCCGCCGAGGAGGACTTCGGCGTCGAGGTCCAGTACCTCGAGCCCAACGAGGACGGCTCCAACCGGGCTGAGCTGGTCCGCCAGCTCGCCGAGGAGGACTACGACCTGGTGATCGCCGTCGGCTTCCTCTTCGCCGAGGCCCTGGGCGGCACCCCGGACGACCCGGGCGGCATCGCCGCCGAGTACCCCGACACCCGCTTCGCCATCATCGACGACGCGTCGATCACCGCCGACAACGTGACCCCCCTCGTGTTCGCCGAGGAGGAGGGCTCGTTCCTGGTCGGCGCGGCCGCCGCCCTCACCAGCGGCACCGGCAACATCGGCTTCATCGGCGGTGTCGAGACCGAGCTGATCCAGAAGTTCCAGGCCGGCTTCCAGGCTGGCGTGGCCGAGATCAACCCCGACGCCACGGTCGACGCCCGCTACATCACCCAGCCGCCGGACTTCACCGGCTTCGCCGACCCGGCCTCGGCCCGCACCATCGCCGACGACATGTTCGACACCGACACCGACGTCGTGTACCACGCCGCCGGCGGCTCGGGGAACGGTCTGTTCGAGTCGGCCGTCGAGGCCGACCGCCTGGCCATCGGCGTCGACTCCGACCAGTACCAGCAGGTCGACGAGGCCACCCAGCCCTGCATCCTCACCTCGATGCTGAAGCGGGTGGACGTCGCCGTCTACACCGCCATCGACGACCTCCTGGACGACGAGCTCGAGGGCGGGACCCCGCTGGAGTTCAACCTGGAGAACGACGGCATCGGCTTCGCCACCGACGGCGGCCAGCTCGACGAGGTCGAGGACCAGCTGAACGACCTGCGCCAGCAGATCATCGACGGTGAGATCGAGGTGCCCACGGCGCCCTGACCCCACCGGGTCGCACCACGCCTGATGGGGCCCGGGACCACAGCGGTCCCGGGCCCCGTCCGCTCCCAGGAGGAACCTTGGCCCCGACGACGCTCGCGAAGGACGCCCCCGGCCCGACCCCGGACGGTGGCCGGCCCCTGGCCGTCGAGCTGACCGGCATCACCAAGCGGTTCCCGGGCGTCGTCGCCAACCACGACGTCAACCTCCGGGTCGAGGCCGGCACGATCCACGCCGTCGTCGGCGAGAACGGTGCCGGCAAGTCGACCCTGATGAAGATCCTCTACGGAATGCAACGTCCCGACGAGGGCACCATCACCGTCGACGGCAACCGGACCTCGTTCCGCAAGCCGACCGACGCCATCACCGCCGGCATCGGCATGGTGCACCAGCACTTCATGCTGGCTGACAACCTGACCGTCCTCGAGAACATCGTCCTGCGGGCCGAGCCCCGCACCCCGATCTGGCTCAACCGGGCCGCCGCCCGCCGCCGGATCCGCGAGCTGGGCGAGGCCTACGGCATGCCGGTCGACCCCGATGCCCTGGTCGAGACGCTCGGCGTCGGCGACCGCCAACGGGTCGAGATCCTCAAGGTCCTGTACCGGGGGGCCCGCATCCTGATCCTCGACGAGCCCACCGCCGTGCTCGTCCCCCAGGAGGTCGAGGACCTCTTCCGCAACCTCCGGGAGCTGAAGAGCGAGGGCCTGACGGTCATCTTCATCTCCCACAAGCTCGACGAGGTCCTCTCCGTCGCCGACGCCATCACCGTCATCCGGTCCGGCACCACCGTCGCCACCGTCGACCCCGGCTCGGTGACGGCGCGGGACCTGGCCAACCTGATGGTCGGCCACGAGCTCCCGACCCCCGAGACCCGCGAGTCCACGGTGACCGACACCGTCGAGCTGTCGCTGCGGGGCGTGACGGTGGCCGGGGCCGGCGGCCGGCCCGCCCTCGACGACATCGTCCTCGACGTCCGCAGGGGGGAGATCGTCGGCGTCGCCGGCGTCGAGGGCAACGGCCAGACCGAGCTGATCAACGCGGTCATGGGGCTGACCGACCTGGCATCGGGGTCGGTCCACCTCGGCGACGAGGACATCAGCCAGTGGTCGACCCGCCATCGCCGGGAGTCCGGCATCGCCTGCGTCCCCGAGGACCGCCACCGCGACGGGCTCCTCCTCGACGCCCCGCTGTGGGAGAACGTCGCCCTGGGCCAGCAGACCCGCGAGCCGTTCGTCCAGGGCCCGTTCATCGACCGGGCCGGCGCCCGACGGCGGACCGAGGAGATCATCGCCGCCTACGGCGTGCGGACGCCCGGCCCCGACGTCCGGGCCGGCGCCCTCTCGGGCGGCAACCAACAGAAGCTGATCATGGGCCGCGAGCTCACCGCCGGGCCCCACGTCCTCGTCGCCGCCCACCCGACCCGCGGCGTCGACGTCGGCGCCCAGGCCGCCATCTGGGAGGAGCTGCGCCAGGCCCGGGCGTCGGGCCTGGCCGTGCTGCTCATCTCGGCCGACCTCGACGAGCTGGTCGGCCTCTCCGACACCCTGGTCGTGCTGTACGGGGGGCGGATGGTCGCCCGTCTCGACCCCGCCGCCACCACGCTCGACGACCTGGGCTGCTACATGACCGGCACCGACCCGACCGGTGGTGGCGACCTCGACGTCGACGCCGCCGTGGCCGAGGTCCTGGCCGCCGACCCCACCGAGGTCGTGGCCCCCACCGCCACCGCCGACGAGGAGCACGACTCGTGAGATCGAACCGCCTCCTGCTCACCCTCGCGGCGCCGACGCTGGCGATCGTGTTCGCCCTGCTGGCCGCCACGTTGGCGCTGGTGCTCACCGGCAACTCCCCGGGCGAGGTGTTCCGCCTGCTGCTCGACCAGACCACCAGCATGCGGGAGGTCCTGCGCACCATCAACCGGGCCGGCCCGTACTACGTGTCCGGCGTCGCCGTCGCCATCGGGTTCAAGATGAACCTCTTCAACATCGGCGTCGAGGGCCAGTACCGGCTGGCAGGCGTCGTGGCCGCGGCGGCGGGAGCCGCCCTCCCCCTGCCGGGGCCGACCCGCCTCCTCGGCGTCCTGGCCACCGCCATCCTGGTCGGGGCGGCGTGGGCCGGCATCGCCGGCGTGCTGCGGGCCTACCGGGGGGTGAGCGAGGTGATCGCCACGATCATGCTCAACACCATCGCCCTCGGGCTCACGCCGTTCCTGCTGACCCGCTACTTCGAGGCCGACACCAACAGCTTCGCCGTCAGCACCGAGGTGATCCCCAAGGGCGGCCGGCTGCCGTTCCTCGACGCCCTCGTGCCCGGCGGCGTCCCGGCCGGCGTGCGGTTCAACCCCTTCATCATCATCGCCATCGGCGTCGGGATCGGCTACTGGGTGCTGATCTGGCGGAGCCGGTTCGGCTTCGACCTCCGGGCCTCGGGCTCCAACCCCCACGCGGCCCGCGCCTCGGGCATCGACGCCAAGAGGATGACCGTGGTCGCGATGCTGATCTCCGGTGGCGTCGCCGGCCTCGTCGGGCTGTCGACCATCCTCAGCTCGCCCTACAGCTACACCGAGGAGAGCTTCCTCGGAGGGCTCGGCTTCACCGGCATCGCCATCGCCCTGTTGGGCCGGAACAACCCGGTGGGCATCGCCTTGGGCGCCGTGCTCTGGGCGTTCATCGACGTGGCCCGCACCCCGCTGTCGGCCGCCAACCTCCCCCGCGAGATCGCCACGATCATGCAGGGGATCATCGTGCTGTCGGTGGTGATCGCCTACGAGGTGGTCAAGCGGGTCGGGGAACGGTGGGAGGCGGCGGCGCTGGCGGCCGAGGTCGGCGACACCGGCCCCCCCTCCTCCCCCGGAGCGGTCCCGGCCGGGGCGTCGGCATGACCGTCGTCGACCCGACCACCACCGCGGCCGCGACCGTGGTCTCCGCCGAGGAGCTGGCGGCCGAGCGCCGGCGCGACCCGCTGAGCCGGCTCCCGGTCTCGGTGCGCTTCGCCCTCTACGGCTTCGTCTTCGTCGTCATCCTCACCGCGGCGGAGCAGATCACCGACCAGGACCGGCTCACCGCCTCCAACACGTGGTCCTCCGCCCTCAAGCTCACCCTGCCGATCGCCCTCGCCGGCCTCGGCGGCCTGTGGTCGGAACGGGCGGGCATCGTCAACATCGGCCTCGAGGGGATGATGATCCTCGGCACCTTCTTCGGCGCCTGGGGCTGCATCGAGTTCGGCCCCGGATGGGGCGTCGTCATCGGCGTGGTCGGCGGCGCCGTCGGCGGCCTGGTCCACGCGGTGGCCACCGTCTCCTTCGGCGTCGACCACATCGTCTCGGGCGTCGCCATCAACATCCTCGGCGCCGGGTTCACCCAGTTCCTCAACTACGACTGGTTCGACTCCACCAACCAGTCGCCCCGCCTCCCCGACGTCGTCTCCACCATCCGGGTCCCCGGCCTGCACGACCTGATCGGGGCCCGGCTCACCGGCCCCTCGCTCCTGGTCTGGCTGGCGGTGCTGGTGGCGTCGATGGTGGTCGCCTCGCGACTGCTCACGCCCGACCGGCTCGCCCGGGGCGAGGCCGAGCCGCGGCCGTGGCTCGGCCTGGTCCGGCCCGTCGTGCTCGGCCTCCTCACCGTCCTGGCGGTCCTCGTCGTCATCGACGTGGCCCCCTACCTCGACGAGCAGGAGCGCTTCGGCATCTCCGAGGTCGGGCGCATCGTCGTCGGCCTCACCGCCCAGGTCTCGTGGATCGTGGTGATGGGCGTGCTCGCCTTCCCCGTCACCTGGCTGCTGCTCTGGCACACCAAGTTCGGGCTGCGGCTCCGGTCCGTCGGCGAGGACCCCGTCGCGGCCGAGTCGGTCGGCGTCCGGGTGTACACGATGAAGTACGTGGCGGTCGTCGTGTCGGGCGCCCTGGCCGGGCTGGGCGGCGTCTCGCTCGTCTACCTGTTCGCCAACCAGTACCGGGCCGGGCAGACCAACGGCCGCGGCTACATCGGCCTGGCCGCCATGATCTTCGGCAACTGGCGCCCCGGGGGACTCGCCCTCGGCGCCGGGCTGTTCGGCTTCACCGACACCCTCAGCCTCCTGAGCGGGCAGGCCACCCACGCCCTGCTGATCGTCGTGGCCCTGGGCGCCGTCGCCCTGGCCGTCAGGTCCGCCATCACCGGCCGCTGGCGGAGCACCGCCATCGCCATCGGCGGCGGTCTGCTCGCCTACGGCTGGTACCGGGCCGTCGACGAGCTCCCCAACGAGGTCGTGGTCTTCCTCCCCCACCTCACGACGCTGCTGGTGCTGACCTTCGCCTCGCAGCGGCTCCGGCCCCCGGCCGCCGACGGCCTGCCCTACCGGCGGGGCCAGTCGGACTGATGCCCGGCTCCGGGCCCGAGGCCGAGGTCGACTGGGACGAGCTGCGGGCCCGGGCCCGGGAGGTCGCGGCCCGGGCCTACGCCCCCTACTCCGGGGTGCGCGTCGGCGCCGCGGCGCTGGTCGACGACGGGCGCACCGTGGTCGGCTGCAACGTCGAGAACGCCAGCATCGGGCTCACGACCTGCGCCGAGAACGGGGTGGCCTCGGCGCTGGTCGCCTCCGGTGGCGGCCGGCTGGTCGCCCTCGCCGTGGTGGCCGGCGACGGCGAGTACCTGGCCCCCTGCGGACGCTGCCGCCAGGTGCTCGCCGAGCACGCCGACGCGTCGCTGCGCATCGACGCCGGGGACCACATCGTGACCCTCGGCGAGCTGCTCCCGGATGCCTTCGGCCCGGCCGACGTGGCCGCCCGCCGAGACGCCTAGGGTCCGCGCCATGACGACGCGCCCGCTCACCACCCTGTCCGACGGCGGTTGCTTCTTCGAGGGGCCCCGGTGGCACGACGGGCGGTGGTGGGTGTCGGACTTCTACCGGCACGGCATCTTCACCGTCACCCCCGATGGCACCGAGGAGCAGGTGGCCGAGGTGGCGGGCCAACCGTCGGGCCTGGGCTGGCTGCCCGACGGCACCCTGCTCTGCGTGAGCATGACCACCCACGAGGTCCTGCGGGTCGCCGCCGACGGCACCACGACGGTGCACGCCGACCTGTCCGGGCTCGGGGTCCAGGGACCGCTCAACGACATGGTGGTCACCGCCACCGGGCACGCCTACGTCGGGAGCTTCGGCTTCGACCTGATGGGCGGCCAGGGCCCGCAGCCCTCCCCCATCTACCTCGTCGCCCCCGATGGCACCGCCACCATCGCCGCCGAGGACCTCCACTTCCCGAACGGCTCGGTCGTCTCGGCCGACGGGTCGACCCTGATCGTCGGGGAGACGATGGGCTGCCGGTACACGGCCTTCACCATCGGTGCCGACGGGGCGCTGTCGGACCGTCGGACCCACGCCCAGATCGCACCCACCCCGCCGATGACGACCTTCGCCGAGACCTTCGGCGCCGTCACCGTCGGCCCCGACGGGTGCGCCCTCGACGCCGAGGGCCACATCTGGTGTGCCGACGCCATCGGGGCCCGGGTGATCCGGGTCGCCCCCGGCGGCGCCATCGTCGACGAGGTGAAGGCCCCCGAGGGCCAGGGCGCCTTCGCCTGCATGCTCGGCGGCGACGACGGCCGGACGCTCCTGGTCTGCCTGGCCCCCGACTTCTTCGAGCAGGCCCGCCGGGCCGCCCGCGAGGCCGTCCTCGCCACCACCATCGTCGACGTCCCCCACGCCGGCCGGCCCTGACCACCGCGATCGCGAGTTGGTGTCTGACACCAAGTGCGCGTCAGCGGTCCGGGGGGAGCAGGGCGCGGTCGATCTGGCCGGTGCGGAGGAACACCTCCCGGCGGGCGGGGTCGTCGAGGCCGAAGGCCCGGTAGCACCACCAGCAGGCGACGGCGCCCAGGGCCTCCAGCAGCAGGATCACCGGCAGCGGCCGGCCCAGCTCGAGCAGCCCGCCGGTCGGGAGGTCGAGGCCGAGGAACGGCCACCAGAACAGCTCCGACCGGGTGAAGGTGCCGTCGAGCACCAGGTGCAGGAACAAGCCGATCGGGACCCCGAGCCAGCGGCGTCGCACCAGCCGTCGGCCCCGGGTCAGGCCCATCACCACCCCGAGGGCGACGACCGCTCCGAGCAGGGTGTGGAGGACCTTGGGGCCACCGGTCAGGGCCTCGACCAGCGGCAACAGGGCACCGACGGCGACCATCCGGTGGTCGGCCATCGGGCTGCGGAAGACCAGCCAGACGATCGCCACCGCGGGGCCGACGAACCAGAGCAGCACGGATCCTCCGCCGTCAGCGGACGAGGAGCCGGCCGCAGTCCTCGCAGGTGATGCGGGCCCCGGGCGGCAGGCCCTTGATGCGGTCGAGCTCGACCGCCGACAGCTTCATGTGGCACCCCTGGCAGGTGCCGTGCTCGAGCCGGGCGACGCCGATGCCGGCCCGCTTCGCCCGCAGCTCCTCGTACTCGGCCAGCAGGTCGGGCGGGACCTCGGCCGCCGCCGCGGCCCGGGCCGCGGCCTCCGCCTCCAGCTCGGCATCGATCTCGGCCTCGGCCACGGTGATGCGCCGGAGCAGGTCCTGGGCCTGGGCGGCCAGTGCGTCGCGCCTCTCCACCAGGCCGAGCGCCCGCTCGTCGAGGGGGTCGCGGGCGACCATCAGCTCGATCTCGGCCTCCTCCATGTCGCCGATGCGCCGGTTGAGCGAGGCGATCTCGTCCTGGAGCGCCTGGAGCTCACGGGCGCCGCTGACGGCGCCGCCGTAGAGCGCCCTGTCGGCCTGGGCCGCCTTGTCACGCAGGCTCGCCACCTCGTCGTCGATGCGCGCCTGCTCCCGCTCCAACTGGTGCCGCTCCGCCTCGACCGTGGCCAGCTCGTCGACCGCCGTCTTGTGGGCGACGGCGACCTGCTCGGCCTCGGCCCGTTCCGGCAGGCCCTGACGACGGGTCCGCAGCTGGGTGGCGTGGGTGTCGTGGCCCTGGACCACCAGGAGCTGCTCGAGGGGGTCGCTCATGGCCCGAGGGTAGGCGCGACCACCGCGGCCGGAGGCACGTCAGTTGTCCCGGACCTGGCCGTAGGGGCCCCACGTGCCGGTCCCGCAGGACCGGTACTCGCGCGGCCGGCCGGACGGGAGGCAGAGGATGCGGGCGTCCCAGCGGACCATGTCGGGGGCGGTGAACTGCTCGACGGGCACCTCGGCCAGGGCGGAGCGCATGAAGGTGCCCCACGTGGCCGCCGGGATGCGACCGCCGGTGACCGACGACCCGACGCCCTGGAGCGGCAGGTTGTCGGAGGTCCCGCCGATCCACACCGACACCGAGAGCTGCGGGGTGTAGCCGACGAACCACACGTCGCTCGGGCCGTTGGTGGTGCCGGTCTTGCCCGCCGCGGGCTGGGCGCCGAGCTGGGCCCGGGTGCCGGTGCCGTTCTCGACGTTGTGCTCGAGGACCTCGGTGACCTGACGGGCCACCTGGACCGGCACGACCTGCTCGGGGGCGGGGACGTGGGCGAACACCTCGGTGCCGTCGGACTCCTCGACCCGTTCGATCGTGTAGGGCGGGTTCTTCACCCCGTCGTTGGCGAGGACCGAGTAGGCCGCGGCCATGTCGAGCGGCGAGATGCCGTCGGAGCCGAGGGCCATCGACGCGTTCTCGGGGTGGAGCGGGGTGGTCACGCCCATCCGGTTGGCCAGGGCGGCGACGTCCTTGGGGTCGACGATCTGGTTCAGCCGCAGGAACGCGCAGTTCGACGAGCTGAGCGTCTGGGCCTCCAGCGAGGCCATGCTCCCGGACCCGCCGCCGAAGTTCCCTGGCGGCCGGTCCTCGGGGTAGCCGGGCACGTCGCCGCACGGCCCGGAGCCGTCGATGACGTCGCGGGCCGTGTAGCCCTTGATCAGGGCCTGGGTGAGCACGAAGACCTTGAACGTCGAGCCGACCTGGCGCTGCGACGAGATGGCCAGGTTGTACTGGTAGCGGTCGAAGCCCGGCCCTCCGACCAGGAAGCGGACGGCCCCGGTCCCGGGCTCGACCCCGGCCATGGCGGCGGTGCCGATGCGCCGGGCACCGGTCTCGGGGTTCGGGGCCAGCTGGAAGGTGCCGTCGCCGTTGTGGTTCGGGAGGGTCTCGTTGCGGGCGGCCTGGGCCAGCAGGTACATGCCCTCGTCGAAGGTCGTGTAGACCCGCAGCCCCCCGCCGTAGAGCCGGTTGTAGCGGGCGGTCGGGGTGTCGCCGAGGCGGGGGTCGTCGAGGAGCTGCTGCTTCACGTACTCGACGAAGTAGTCGTCGGGCTGGCGGGGCAGGTGCGGCCGGTCCGGCAGCGGGGTCAGCTTGCCGAGGTCGCGGTCGTCCTTGTCGATCCGATGGGTCGAGTAGAGGGTGTCGAGCACGGTCGCCCGCCGCGCCGCGGCCCGCGACGGCGCCTTGTACGGGTCGCAGGTGACCGGGCAGCGGATCAGGCCGGCCAGCAGCGCCCCCTCGGCCCACGACAGCTCGTCGACGTCCTTGTTGAAATAGACCTGCGCCGCGGCCTGGACGCCGTACGCCCCCGACCCGAGGTAGATCGTGTTCAGGTAGCGCTCGAGGATCTCGTTCTTGGTGAACTCCTGCTCCAGCTTGACCGCGAGGGTGGCCTCCCGGATCTTGCGGGCGAAGTCCTGCTCACCGCCGGTGATGGCGTTCTTGACCACCTGCTGGGTGATCGTCGAACCGCCCTGGGACACGTCACCGCTCTCGATGTTGGCGGTGAGCGCCCGGGCGATCGAGCGGGCGTTGACGCCGTGGTGGCTGAAGAACGACGAGTCCTCGGCCGACAGCACCGCGTCGATGACGGTGCGCGGGACGTCCTCGATCTGCACCTGCTCCCGGTTCTCCGAGACGAAGACCGCCATCTGGTTCCCGAAGCGGTCGTAGATGTAGGACCGCTCGGGCAGGTCGTCCAGGTCGACCTGGGGGATCTCGAAGCTCTGGGACTTGGTGATCTCGGACAGCCGGGGCGCGACGACAGCGACCGATGCCGCCAGCGTCACCACCCCCACGACGACGATGCCGCCGAGCCGGA
>CAYQGF010000084.1:6996-11367 GCA_964416885.1 uncultured Iamiaceae bacterium | reverse complement strand
ATGCCCTCAACGCCAACCTGGCCCAGCAGGGGGTCCAGCAGAACGAGGACATGCGGCGGATCTCGGCCTGGGCCGCCGCCCTCGCCGCTCCGACCCTGCTCGCCGGGATCTGGGGCATGAACTTCGAGAGCATGCCGGAGCTGAAGTGGTGGGTCGGCTACCCGTTGGCGCTCGGGATGATGGCGATCATCTCGGGGTCGCTGATCGTCTTCTTCCGCCGCTCCGGCTGGATCTGACAGCGCCTGCCCTGTCTGCGGGGAGAACGGGGACGCTCTCAGGGTCCTCTGAGGTCGGGGTGGTTGGCTCGCCCCCATGGACGACGACACGACTCCGATCACCCCTCCCCCGGCTCCCGCCCCCCGCTCCCGGCGCCGCTCCCTGGCCTGGGCCGCGGTGGGGGTGGCGGCCCTCGGCGTGGCCGGCGGTGGCCTCGGTGCGGCCGCGGTGGCTGGCGTCGGTCGGGGGACCGCCACCGGCGCCTCCGGCGTGGCGGTGAGCTTCGACCAACAGGCGGGTGGCACCGCCGGCGACGACTCCGAGGCGGCCTGCCCCGGCCCGCCCGGGGCCGAGGGTGAGGGGTGGCGGGGCCACCGTCCGGGCGCCCACGGCACCATCGCCTCGGTCGACGGCACGACGTTCACCGTCGAGCACGAGGCCCGGGGGGACGAGGAGGAGGCGCCCGAGCCGACCACCGTCACCACCGACGACGAGACCGTCGTGGTGGACGTGGCGGAGGGCGAGCTCGCCGATGTCGAGGTCGGCGACCAGGTCGTGGCCATGGGCCAGGCCGCGGCCGACGGCACCGTCGCCGCCCGTCGGCTGGTCGACCTGAACGGCCTCGACCCCGAGGTCCTGGGGGGCCGTGGCCCATGGGGTGGCGGTGGCCCCCGTCCCGACGGCGCCCAGGACGACGCCCGAGACGACACCGAAGGCGACGACGAGGGCGAGGCGCCGACCCCGCCCGAGGGCGCGGCCCCGCCCGAGGGCGCGACCCCGCCCGAGGGTGCGCCGGGCGGCGAAGGCCGTGGGTTCCGCCCGGCCGCCGGTGAGGTGACCGCCGTCGACGGCACCACGATCACCGTCACGACCGAGGCCGGCGACGAGGTCACCGTCACCACCGACGACGAGACCACCGTGACCACGGTGACCGAGGCCGAGGTCGGCGACCTGGCCGTCGGCGACACCGTCGGTGTCCGGGGCGAGGCCGCCGACGACGGCACCGTCGCCGCCGACGTGGTCGTCCGGGGCGAGGTCCCCGGCGGGCCCGCCGGTCTGGGCGGCGGGTTCGGTGGCGGCCCCGGCGTCGGCGGTCACCGCCCCGGCCGAGGCCCCGGCGGTCCTGGGCCTGCCGCCGCCGCCGACGACGGCACGACCGACGAGGACACGACCACCACCACCGAGGGCTGAACCTCCTCCCCACCCCCAGCCCTCCGCAACTGGGGACGATCCCGGTGGTCCTGGCCACCGCGATCGTCCCCAGTTCGCGGGTCAGAGGGGGTAGGCGTCGAGCTCGGTGGCCTTGACGGCGACCCAGACGTCGTCGCCGGGGGCCAGGGCCAGGTCGGCCAGGGCGCCCGGTGTGATGTCGGCGCCGACGGCGACCGGGCCGGCGACCTGGACCCGCACCCGGTCGGCGGCGGCCTCCACGCTCGTGACCGTCCCGGCCCAGACGTTGCGGGGGCTGCCGTCGGGCCGGCTGCGGAACAGTGCCACCGCCGTCGGGCGGACTGCGACCGCCACGGCCGTCCCGGCGGGCAACAGCCCGGCGGCGACGGCGAGGACGTGGCCCCCGGCGACCCGGACCCCACCGTCGTCGACCACGGTGCCCGGGACGAGGGTCAGCCCGACCAGGTCGGCGACCCACCGGGACCGGGGCCGCCGGGCGACCTCGGCCGGCGGGCCCTCCTGCACGACCCGGCCCTGGTCGAGCACGACCAGCCGGTCGGCCAGCGTGAGGGCGTCGACGGCGTCGTGGGTGACGACGACCGTCGGCCCGGCGAAGGCCGCCAGGTGGGCGCGCAGGGTGCGGCGGACGTCGGCCCGGGTGGCGGCATCGAGGGCCGAGAGCGGCTCGTCGAGCAACAGCAGGCTCGGGCCCGGGGCCAGCGCCCGGGCCAGGGCGACCCGCTGGGCCTGGCCGCCCGACAGCTCCCGGGTGCGGACGTCGGGCCGGTCGGCCAGGCCCACCCGGTCGAGCCAGTCGAGGGCGACGGCATCGGCCCGGGCCCTCGGGACACCGCGGGACCGGAGGCCGAAGGCGACGTCGTCCCGCACCCGGAGGTGGGGGAACAGCCGCAGGTCCTGGAACACCATCCCGACGGCCCGGCGCTCCGGCGGGACGAAGCGGCGGGCGGCGGGGTCGTCGAGCACCACGTCGTCGAGGACGATCCGACCGGCGGTCAGCCGGTGGAGGCCAGCCAGGGCGCGCAGCAGGGTCGTCTTGCCGGCGCCGTTGGGGCCGAGCAGTCCGACGACCTCACCCGGCGCCACCGTCAGGTCGACGGCGACGTCGAAGCCGCCGGGCCCGTCGTGGCCGGCCCGGCCCTCCACCCGCAGCCCCGGACGCACCGCCTCCAGCCCGGCGCTCACAGCTGTGACGTCCAGCGGCCCCGGAGGGCGACGAGCACCACCAGCGACACCGCGACGAGCACGAGGCTCAGCACCACCGCGGTGCCCGGGTCCCGGTTGAGGGCCTGGTAGACGGCGAGCGGCATGGTCTGGGTGCGGCCCTGGAGGTTGCCGTTGAAGGTGATCGTCGCCCCGAACTCGCCCAGCGCCCGGGCCCAGGCCAGCACCGCCCCGGCCAGGACCGACGGGCCGATGCGGGGCAGCGTCACCCGCCGCAGCACCGTCCAGCGCCGAGCGCCGAGGGTGGTGGCGGCCTCCTCCAGGCCCCGGTCGCCGGCCTCCAGCGCCCCCTGCACGGTGATGACGAGGAAGGGCAGGGCGACGAAGCTCTGGGCCAGCACCACGCCCGGGGTCGAGAAGGCCAGCCGGACCCCGAAGGCGTCCTCCAGCACCCGGCCGAGCGGCGAGTTGCGGCCGAGCGAGTAGAGCAGGGCGGCGCCGCCGACGACCGGCGGGAGCACCATCGGCAGGATCACCAGCGCCCGCACCAGCGCTCGGCCCGGGAACGGCGTCCGGGCCAGCAGCCACGCCAGGGGGACCCCGAGGGTGAGGCACAGCAGGGTGCTCGCCGTCGAGGTCAGCAGCGACAGGCGGAGGGCGTCGCCGACCTCGGGGGCCGACAGCACGGACCCGAGGTCCGACCACGGGGCGCGCTGGACCAGCCCGACCAGCGGCAGCACCAGGAACAGCACCGCCCCGAGGGCGAGCGGGACGAGCGCCAGCGGCACCCGCCCCGCGGCCGGGGCCGAGCGGGTCACGCCGCGGCGGAGAACCCGGCCTCGGCCAGCGCCGCCTGGCCCTCGTCGGACAGCACGAAGGCGATGAAGGCCTCGGCCCCCTCGACGTTGTCGGAGCCGCCGACGGTGGCGATCGGGTAGGTCGCGGTCACGTTCTGGTCCTCGGGGATCTCGATGCCCTCGACGGCGCCGTCGGCGGCGATCACGTCGGTGCGGTACACCACGCCGACGTCGACCTCGCCCGCCTCGACCTTGGTGAGCAGGGCGCGGACGTCCTCCTCGTTGGTGTCGATGCTCGGCGTGATGCCCTGGGCATCGAGGGCCTCCCGGGCGAAGCGGCCGCAGGGGACCTCCTCGTTGCACAGCCCGACGACCAGGTCCTCGTTGGCCAGGTCGTCGAGGCCGTCGACGTCACCGGGGTTGCCCGGCGGGACGGCCAGCTCGAGCAGGTTGGTGGCGAAGTCGGTGGGGTCGCCCTCCAGGGCGTCGGCCTCGACCAGGTCCTCCATGTTGGAGGGGGCGGCGGTGGCGATGACGTCGGCCGGGGCGCCCTCGGTGATCTGGGTGACCAGACCGGAGCTGGGGCCGAAGCTGAACTCGACGGTGGCGTCGGGGTTGGCGGCCTCGAAGGCGTCGCCCAGCTCCTCGAAGACGTCGGTGAGCGAGGCGGCGGCGAAGACGGTGATGGTGCCCTCGACCCCCTCGTCGGCCGCGCCCTCGCCGGCTGCGGTGGTGGCGGTGTCGTCGGTGGCGGCGTCGTCGCCCCCGTCGTCGGAGCACGCCGCGCCGAGGAGGGCGAGGACGGCCAGGATCAGGAGCAGGGGACGGATGCGGTGCACGAGGCCTCCGGGGTCAGCGATGGTGGTGGTCAGGGACGGTGGTCACGGACGGGCGATGTCGACGAGGACGTCGGTGGCCTTGACCGCGGCGTCGGCCAGCACGCCGGGCTCCAGGCCCAGCTCGGCGACGGCCTCGGCCGTGATCAGCGAGACGACGCGGTGGGGGC
>CAYQGF010000084.1:0-6896 GCA_964416885.1 uncultured Iamiaceae bacterium | reverse complement strand
AGGCCCAGCTCGGCGACGGCCTCGGCCGTGATCAGCGAGACGACGCGGTGGGGGCCGGCCTGGATCTCGACGGTGGCGGCCACCCCGTCGGTCTGGACCCGGGTGACGATGCCCCGGAACCGATTGCGGGCCGACAGCCCGGTGGGCGCGGGCCCGGCGGCGGCCTGGGCCACCAGGAAGCGGGCCAGGTCGGCCCCGTCGATCAGGCGGTGCCCCCGGGCGTCCCGGGTGGTGGGGAGCCGGCCGTCGTCGGTCCACCGCCGGACCGTGTCGGCGCTCACCCCGGCCAGCTCCGCCACCTGGGTGGGCGTCAGCGAGGTCATGGCCGGACCCTACCTCGCAGGTGCGAGCCGAGCGGTCGGGATCAGGTGGCGAAGTCGTCGATGACGGCCTGGGCGCCGTCGGCCAGGACCACGGTGGCGCCGTCGCCGGAGCCCTGGACCGGGAGCTCGGTCTGCACCGGGTCGAGCTGGCCCATGTTCCAGGCGAAGACCAGGGCGTCGAAGAGGGTCATGTGGTTGTCGATCTTCAGCCCGCCGGTCAGGGCGGTGCCGATGCGGGCCAGGTGGAACGGGTTGCGGCTCGACCCGGCCTCCTTGATCACCTCGCGCAGGAACTGCTGCTGGCGCACGATGCGGTCGAGGTCCGAGCCCGAGGTCGGCTGCGGGACGCCATCGATGACCTCCTGGTACTTGCGGCTGCGGACGAAGGCCAGGGCCTGTTCGCCGTCGAGCTCGACGGGCCCGGCCTGCTCGATGTTGAGCCCCGAGCCCTCGTCGATGGCGGGCGTCGGGAAGTCGATGGTGACCCCGCCGAGGGCATCGACCAGGTCGGCGAAGGCGGTGAAGTTGATCTCGATGTAGCGGTCGATCGGGATCCCCACGCCCTCCTGCACGGTGCGGATGAGGTTGACCGGGCCCTGGTTGTAGGCGGCGTTGATCCGAGCGCGGTCACCACCGAGGTCGGGGCGGGGGACGAGCAGGTCCCGGGGGATCGACAGCAGCCGGGCCGGTCCGTCACCGGTGCGCAGGACGAGGATCGAGTCGGCCCGGTTGCCCTCGGTGCCGTCGCGCTGGTCGGTGCCGATCAGCAGGTAGTTGGTGCCACCCGAGGAGCCGGCGAGGACGCTCTGGCCGTCGACATCGACATCGACCCGGTCGATCTTCCGGAACTGGCGGTCGGCGTACACGTAGCCGACGACGACGCTGAGCAGGACGGCCGTGACGCCGAGGGCGACCACGCCGAGCAGGAGGCGGGCCGGCCCCCGGCGCCGACCGGGGCGGCCGTCGGGGTGGGTGATGCGCTTGCCGGCGAAGAGCGAGATCGTCACCGCGGCGGCGAGACCGGCGAGCAGCCCCACCACGAACAGGAGGATGGTGAGGGTCACGGGCCGATCCTGGTGGCGTCGTCGTCGGGCGAGGGGGGCGGTGGTGCCGTCGGCGGCGCGGCCGGCTCGGTGTACACGATCGTGGTGTCACCGATGCCGATGCGGTCGCCGTCGCGGAGGGGGGCGACCCGTCCGTCGGGGATGGTGTGGCCGTTGAGGCTGGTGCCGTTGGACGAGCCGGCGTCCTCGACCTCCCAGCCGGAGCGGCCCTTCGAGCGGCGGCGCACCGTGGCGTGGTGACGGCTGGCCCGGGCGTCCTTGACCCGGAGCCGTTGGTCGGTGCCGCGCCCGATGGTGACGGGATCGTCGCCGAGGTCGAGCCCGTCGGAGCCGTCCTGGAGGTCGAGCCGGCCGCGGGCCGGGTGGGCCGGCGCGACGGGGTCGGGTGCCGGCTGCTTGGCCAGGTCCGGGGCGCCGGCCACCCGGGTGGCGACGTCCGGGTCGGCGGCCGGCGGCCGAGGGGGCTCGACGGCCGGTGCCGGCGCCTCAGCGGGGGCGGAGGCGGGGGAGGGGGCGACCGGCGGTGGCGGGGCGCCGGGCTGGTTGACCCGGATGCCGTAGTCGGCGGCGCTCGGGGGCGGGCCGGCCGAGCCGGAGGAGGGCGCCTGGTAGGGGCGGGGCGGCGGCCCGCTCGCCGGGGCCGCCCGGGGGGCGACGACCGGTGCCGGCCGGCCCCGGCGGGCCCCGTTCACGGCCACGACGACCAGCACGCCGACGGCGATGCCGGCGATCAGGGCGACCATGTCGAGCACGGCGCGAGGCTACTGACGGCACCCGCCCCATCCCGGTACTCCGCCCCGGGGACACCACCCCCGTGCCGGGCAACGTGCGGCACTTCTCGAGCAAGACCGCTCGTTCCTGCCGCAGGAACGGGGGTTCCGGTCAGGCGGGGGCGAAGCGGACGGTGCGGGTCGGGAGGTCGGCGGTGGTGAGCCGGGCCCGGATGCGGTCGCCGAGCGGGGGCCGGCCCTCGCAGCGGGCCCGGATGGCCGGGTCGTCGACGACGACCGTGCAGCGGTCCTTCTCGGGGTCGTGCTCGACGACGGCGGCGTCGAAGACCTCGCCCTCCCGACCGGTGAGCAGCCAGGCCTCGACGTGGTCGACCGCGGTGCGCTCGACCGCCCGGGCCCGGCGTCCGCTCTCGGCCAGCCGTTCGGGCAACATCGGCAGCGCCTCCCGCGCCCAGCCCGGGACCTCCCGCCCGGCGGCCACGGCCAGGCACACCTCGGTGGCGAAGCGGTCGCCCAGCCGCCGGATCGGCGCCGTGACGTGGGCGTACGGCGAGCCGACCCCGGCGTGGCCCACCTCGGCGGGACGACCGCCGTCGAAGGTCGTGTAGCCGGCACCCCGCAGGAGCTCGGCGGCCAGGTCGAGGAAGGCGGCGTGGCGGGGTCGGGTCGGGTCGAGCCCGGCCAGCACCTCGCCGGGCGGCGTCCCGTCGGGCCAGGCCACGCCCAGCCCCGGCGCCGCCCTCCGCAGCCGGCGGACGGTGCGCTCCTCGGGCTCGGGCAGGGTCCGCAGCAGGCCGACGCCGGCGTCGAGCATCAGCCCGGCCGCGGCCATCCCGGTGAGCAGCGACACCTGGGCGTTCCACGTCTCGACCGGGAGCGGCGCCCGCAGCTCGATGGTCCAGGCGCCGTCGGGCCGTTGCACGACCTCCTGGCTCGGCAGGCCCAGCTCGATCGCCCCGGTGCGACGGGACCGGTCCAGACGGGCCCCGCCGAGGGCGGGGAGGGCGGCGACGGGCGTGGGGGCGGTACCGGCGTCGAGGGCGGCCTGGAGCTCGGCGTAGGACAGGCGGCTCCGGCTCCGGACCATGGCTCGCTCGACGTGCACCGCCACCTGCTCGCCGTCCCCGTCGACCTCGATCGTCCACAGCACCGCGGGCCGATCCTGGTCGGGGAGGAGGCTGGCCGCGCCCTCGCTCAGCGCCGGCGGGTGGAGGGGGGCCCGCCCGTCGGGGAGGTAGAGGGTCTCGCCCCGCCGGCGGGCCTCGGCGTCGACCGGTCCGTCGGCGGGGACGAAGGCGGCCACGTCGGCGATCGCATAGCGGACCACCCAGCCGCCCCCCGGCCGGTCGGCCAGGTGGACGGCCTGGTCGAGGTCCATGGCCCCGGGCGGGTCGACGGTGACGAACGCGATCGCGGTGGCGTCGCGCCGCGGGGCGGCGTGGGCGTCGGTCGAGGCCGCGGCGGCGGCCTCGACCTCGGCCGGGAACGCCCGGGGCAGGTCGAGGTCGCGCCAGACCGACGACAGGTCGAGGTCGCTTCGCCTGGGGAGGTCGACGGGCCGACGGCGCACCCGCCTCGTCTAGCAGCCCGGCCTGTCGTTCTTGGTGCAGATCTGGTCGCTGAGCGGCGCGATCTGCACCAAGAACCGGGGGCGGCGCCGTTCTCGGTGCAGGACGTGCGGCTCAGCGACGTCTGGTGCACCGAGAACCGAGGCGGGCGTGGCGGGTGGCACGGGCCGGACCGGGCGACGGGGCGCGGGCGGGTCGGTACCCTCGCGGCGTGGCCGACGACGCATCGACCGCGGCCCCCGAGCCGGAGTGGGAGGCCGACGTCGCCCTGTCCGATGGCGGCACCATGCACGTCCGCCCCATCCGGGCCGACGACGGCGAGCGGATCCTCCGCTTCCACGAGCGCCAGTCGCCCGAGAGCATCTACTTCCGCTACTTCAGCCCTCGGCCCCGGCTCAGCACCACCGACGTCGAGCGGCTCACGGCGGTCGACGGCGTCGACCGGATGGCGTTCGTCGGGCTGATCAACGACGAGCTGGTCGGCGTGGCCCGCTACGACCGCTACCCGGCCCGGTCGGTGGCCGAGGTCGCCTTCTTCACCGACGACATGCACGCCGGCCGGGGGATGGCCACCGTCCTCCTGGAGTACCTGGCCGCGGCGGCCCGAGCGGCCGGCATCACCGGCTTCACCGCCCAGGTCCTGCCGACCAACCGGCGGATGCTCGGCGTGTTCAAGCAGGTCGGCTTCAGCGTCACCACCCGGTTCAGCGACGGCGTGATCGAGGTCGAGTTCCCGATCGAGCCCACCGAGGACGCGATGGCGGCGATGGCCGAGCGGGCGCAGCGGGCCGACGCGCAGTCGGTCGCCCGGATCCTCGCCCCCCGGTCGGTGGCGGTGATCGGGGCGTCCCGGCGGCCCGGCTCCCTCGGCCAGGCCGTGTTCCGACGCCTCCTGGCCGGCGAGCTCGACGGCCCCGTCTACCCGGTGAACCCCGAGGCCGACGTGGTCGCCAGCGTCCGGGCCCACCCGACGATCCTCGACGTGCCCGACGAGATCGACCTCGCCGTGGTGGTCGTCCCGGCCGACCAGGTGCCCGAGGTCGTCGAGCAGTGCGGGCGGAAGCGGGTCCAGGGCCTGGTCGTCATCTCGGCCGGCTTCGCCGAGGCGGGCGCCGCCGGCGCGGCGCGGGAGAGCGCGCTCCTCGAGCAGGCCCGACGGCTCGGGATCCGGCTCATCGGCCCCAACACCATGGGCGTCGTCAACACCGCCCCGGACGTCCGCCTGCTGGCCACCTTCGCCGATGTGGCTCCCCGGCCCGGGCGGGTGGCGGTGTCGTCGCAGTCGGGCACCATCGGCGCCGCCATCCTGCGCCGCCTCGACCAGCTCGACCTCGGCGTGTCGTCGTTCGTCGCCACCGGCAACAAGGCCGACGTCTCGGGCAACGACCTGCTCCAGTACTGGGAGACCGACCCGGCCACCGACGTCGTCATCCTCTACCTGGAGAGCTTCGGCAACCCCCGCAACTTCGCCCGCATCGCCCGCCGGGTCGGCCGGTCCAAGCCGATCGTGGCGGTGAAGGCCGGTGCGGCGCTGGCGGCGCGGGGCGCCGACCGGGGCGTCGACGGCGAGGGCGACGGCTTCGCCGGGCCGACCCGGGCCGGCAGCCGGGCCGGGCTCGACAGCGAGGTGGTGTCCGACGCCCTGCTGGCCCAGACCGGTGTCATCCGGGTCGACACCCTCGACCACCTCTTCGACGTCACCCGGGTGCTGGTGGACCAGCCCCTCCCGGCCGGGCCCCGGGTCGCGGTGCTCTCGAACTTCTGGGGACCGGCCGTGCTGGCGTGTGACGCCTGCGTCGCGGCCGGGCTGACGCTCGCCGACGTGGCGCCGGGGCTGGGCTCCGCCCTCGACGGCGAGCTGTTGGAGGGCACCCGGGTCGGCAACCCGTTCGAGCTGACGTCGGAGGCCGGCCCCCGCGAGCTGACCGTGGCGGCCCGGGCGCTGCTCGACGACCCGGGCGTCGATGCGCTCCTCGTGCTCCACGCGCCCGCCCTCGACGGGGAGGTCGCGGCGATGGCCGAGGCCCTGGGCCGGGTGGCGGCCACGTCGTCCAAGCCGGTCGTCGCGTCCTTCCTCGGCTCGGTGCTGCCCGACGACCGGCCGGCCGGTGCCGTCCCGGTCTTCGCCTTTCCCGAGGCCGCGGCCCACGCCCTCGGCCAGGTCGCCCGCTACGCGGCGTGGCGGGCCCGCCAGACCGGCACCATCCCGACCGTGGAGGGGGTCGATGCCGAGGGTGCCCGGCAACGGGCGGCCGAGCTGCTGCCCGAGGGCCGGCTGGGCCCGGCCTCGGCCCTGTCGTTGCTGGAGCGGGTCGGGGTGACGCCCGTGCGTCAGGTGCGGGCCACCACCGAGGCCGAGGCGGTGGCCGCGGCCGAGGCGATCGGCTGGCCCGTCGCCCTGAAGGCCCTCACCGTGGAGCGGCCGTCGCGCACGGAGGAGGGCGGCGTCGCCGTCGACCTCTTCGATGCCGAGGAGCTGCGCCGGTCCTACGACCGCATGGCCGCCCTCCACGGTCCGGAGATGGTCGTCCAGGAGATGGCGCCCAACGGCGTCGACTGCCGGATCGCCGTCGACCAGCACCCGGTGCTCGGCTCGGTCCTCGGGTTCGGGCCGGCGCTCGGCGGGCCGCTCGACCGGCGCATCCTCCCGCTCACCGACGCCGATGCTCTCGACCTGGTCGAGCGGGGCGCGCTGGCCGAGGAGCTGCGGGACATCGCCACCGCCGGCCGGGCCGCCCTGGTCGAGCTGTTGCTGCGCCTGTCCGCCCTGGCCGACGCCGTGCCCGAGCTGTCGCGCCTCCGGGTCGGCCCGGTGATCGTGTCGGGCTCCCGGGCCGCCGTCACCGACATCCGGGTCACCCTGGCCCCCTGGGACACCGCTCCCGCCGTCCGTCGCCTCGGATAGCGTCGGCCCGGATGCGGTCCCGTCTGCTCGTCGTGCTGGTGGTCCTGCTGGCCGGGGCGGGGGCGTGCTCCGACGGGGGTGGGGACGACGAGGCCCGGCCCGGGTCGACCACGACCGAGGCCGAGGCGGCCCCGACCACGACCGCGTCCACGGTGCCGGAGGTGGAGGGCAGCGCCGGGTGCGGGACGCCGCCGGACGTGGAGCCGGTGTCCGACGAGCTGCCGGGCGACGTCGAACGGACCTTCACCTCCGGCGGGGTCGAGCGGGTGTACCGCCTCGGCGTCCCGGCCGACTACGACCCCGAC
>CAYQGF010000083.1:0-11385 GCA_964416885.1 uncultured Iamiaceae bacterium | reverse complement strand
GACGTGGCTGATGACCCCGACCATCCGACCGCCGGCCCGCAGCCGGTCGAGCTCGTCGAGGGCGAGGTGGAGGGCGTCGGCGTCGAGGGTGCCGAAGCCCTCGTCGACGAAGAGGACGTCGAGCTCGACGCCGCCCCGTCGTTCCGACACTGCGTCGGCGACCCCGAGGGCGAGGGCCAGGGAGGCCTGGAAGGTCTCGCCCCCCGAGAGGGTGGTGACCTCGCGCTCCTCGCCGCTGTGGGCGTCGAGCACCCGCAGGTCGAGCCCGGCCCGGGCGCCCCGGCTCGACTCGGTGTGGACGGCGAGGGAGTAGCGGCCGGCGCTCATCACGGCCAGGCGCCGGTTGGCCCGGTCGCAGATCGTCTCGAAGTGGGCGGCCAGGACCCAGCGTTGGAGCGAGATCCGGTCGCCGCCCCGGCCGGCGCAGACCTCGGCCAACCGACGCCGGACCTCGTGCTCGGCCTCGGCCACGGCGAGGTGGGTGGCCTCCTCGCGATGGGCCTCGACCTGCTCCCGGACCAGGCCGGCCACCGACGCCACCTGGGTGCGGGCCTCGACCAGGTGGCGGGCCACGACCGCCGCCGCCTCGGCCCGGGCCAGGGTCGGGACGGGGTCGGGGCGAGCGGCCGGAAGGTCGGCCAGGTCGGGCCGGGCCCGGGCCGCCGCCACCTGGGCCCGCTCCTCGTCCCACGCCTGGACCGAACGTCGCAGCCGGCTGCGGGCCCGGTCGTCGCGCTGGGCCGCCTCGGCCGCGGCCGGGCTGTCGAAGCCGGCTTCGGCGAGGGCGGCGGTGAGCGTCGCGGCGGCCTCGGCCGCGACCGAGGCCGTCGTCGCCACCGCGGCTCGGGCCAGGGTCAGCTCGGCGAAGGCGTCGTGGAGCCGGGTGAGGGCGGCCGACGCCCGGGCGGCCACCTCGGCCCCGGCCTCGGCGCCGAGCACCTCGGCCGCGGCGGCGGACGCGGTGCCGGCCCGCTCGGTGGCGGCGAGAGCGGCGGCCTCAGCCCGGGCGGCGTGGGTGCGCTCGGCCGCGGCCCGGTCGGTGCACTCCTTGACGGCCCGCTCGGCGGCGGCCACGGCCGCGTCACGGTCGGCGGCGCGGCGGGCCGCCTCCTCGGCCTCCCCCTGCTCGCGGCGGAGGCGAGCCAGCACCTCGGCCGCGGCGGCCGGGTCGTCGGCGGCGTCGCCGGCGCGGGCGCGCACCTCGTCCCGGGCGGAGCGGGCCTGCTCGGCGGCAGCGTCGGCGACGAGCCGCTCCTCCCGCGCCGCGTCGGCCCGGGCCTCGGCCGCGTCCACCTCGGCCCGGCCCGGGGCATCGGGGGTGGGCTGGGCCGGAGTCGGGTGCTCGGTGCCGCCGCAGACCGGGCAGGCGTCGCCCGGCGCCAGGCCGGCGGCCAGCTCGGCGGCAACCCCGTCGAGGTGGCGTTGGCGCAGCTCGGAGAAGGCCAGGCGGAGGTCCGCCTCGCGGCTCCGGGCCTCGGTGCGGAGCCGCTCGGCCTCCTGGACCGCCTCCTCGGCGGCGGGGAGGTGGCGGGCGGCGCGCGCCCAGGCCGTCCGACGGGCGACCTCGGTGGCCAGGTCGCCGGCCCGGCTCAGGACGGTCGCGTCGGCCTCCCGACGCCGGCGGGCCTCGACCAGCTCGCGCTCGGCCTGCTCGGCCTGCTCGGCCCAGGCGGTGGCGCCGGCCGTGGCGGCCTGGGCGGCGCGGGCGGCCTCGGCGGCCCGAGCACGCGCCGCATCGGCCTCGACCGCGGCCGCCGCCGCGGCGTCGACCTCGGAGCTCCGGCGGGCGATGGCCGTCGCAGCCCGGTGGAGCCAGTCGTCGTCGACCGCGGTGAGGTCGACGGCGCCGAGCAGTCCAGGGGCGCCGAGCGGCCCGGGGGCACCGAGCCCGTCGGGCGTGTCGGTCGGGGGGCCCTGGAACGGGGGGCCCAGGGTGACGGGGGTGGCGGCCCAGGCCGCGGCGACCTCCTCGGCGGCCCGGCGGTGACGGACGGCGGCCCGGGCGCGCTGCTGCTCGGCCCGGGTGGCCGCGGCGAGGGCGGGGCCGACGGTGGCCGCCCGGTCGGCGGCATCGAGCTCCTCCCGCTGGTCCGCGATCGCGGCCTCGGTGGCGTCGAGCCGCGTGGCCCGCTCAGCCAGGTGGGCCGCCTCGTCCCAGCGGTCGGCGGCGACCTGGGCCCGATCGGCGTCGGCCCGGGCCGCCTCGGCAGCCGCGCCGGCCCGCTCTGCCTCGGCGCGGAGCGCGGCAGCACCGGCGTCGACCTCCTCGGCCCACCGGTCGAGGTCGTCGGCCCCGACCCGGGCCGGATCGAGGCCAGGCGGCCGCCCGGACGCGGCGACGGCGGCCGGGGGTGGTCCGCCCAAGGCCGGGCCACCGACCCCCGGGGCGGGGCCGGGATCGGGCGCGAGCAGGGCCGCAACGTCGGGCACGGAGGCCAGCAGGTCGGCGCAGGGGGCCAGGTCGCGGGCCAGACGGCGGCGGGCGTCGAGGACGGCGCGGCGGCGCATCTGCTGCTCGTCGTGGGCACGGTCGATGGCCCGGGCCTCCTCCGCCGCGGCCGTGTCGAGCAGACGGGTGACCTCCTCGAAGCGCTCGGTTCCGAAGATGTGGGCGAGGAGGGCCTCCCGCTCGGCCGAGGTGGCCCGCAGGACCTGCTCGAAACGACCCTGGGGCAACAGGACGACCCGGCGGAACTCGTCGGCGTCGAGCCCGATGCGCTCGGCCAGGATGCGGTCGACCTCGGCCACCTTGCTGGCGACCCGGTCGACGCCACCCGGGACGACCCGCTCCAGCACCGCCTCGGCCGAGCGCAGGACGGTGCCGCCGTCGCGCCGGGTGTGCCAGCGCTGGGCCCGACGGCGGACGCACCACTCCTCCCCCGCCAGCCGGAACGTCAGCTCGACCTCGGGCGGGGTGCCCCGGGCGTGGTCGGAGTGGAGCCGACCGGTCGGGCGGTCGCCGGCGGTCTTGCCGTACAGGGCGAAGCACAGGGCGTCGAGGAGGAAGCTCTTGCCGGCCCCGGTCGGCCCCCAGATGAGGAAGAGGCCCTCGTCGCCCAGGACCTCGAAGTCGACGACCTGGCGGGTGGCGAAGGGCCCGAAGGCCTCGACCTCGAGCCGCAGCGGCCTCACGCGACACCCCGCTCGTCGCCCGCCGCGTCCTCGACGACGACACGCTCCTGGCCCCGGGCCGCCACGGTGGCGAAGGCGGCGGCCAGCAACGAGTCCTCCTCGGCCGCGACGGGCCGGCCGAACCGCTCGGCCAGGAAGTGGCGGGCCAGGTCGAGGTCGGAGACCGGCTCGGCCCGGCGGCGGACGTCGTCGGGCGCGGCGGGGGCGACGGGCCGGACGTGCTCGAGCACGACGACGTGGGGGAAGCGGTCGCGCAGCCGGTCCATGGCGTGGCGGGGCAGGACCTCGTCGCGCAGCCGGGCCCGGGCCCAGGACCCCTCGTGGACGGCGAGGGCCGGGTCGGACAGCAGCACGTCGAGCCGCCCCTCGATGGTGGCGACCGGCCGCTCGCACCCGAGGGCGACCTCCTCGACGCGCACTCCCCCGTCGGGGGCCAGGTCGACGACCCGCACCGACGACGGCGCCGTCTCGGAGAAGGAGTACGGCAGGAGCGACCCCGAGTAGGCGATGCGGTCGGTGACGGCCTGGGGCCGGTGGAGGTGGCCGAGGGCCGTGTAGGTGAAGCCGTCGAAGGCGTCGACGGGCACCCGGTCGACCCCGCCGATGCTCAGCTCGCGCTCGCTGTCGGACGGTGCGGCCCCGGCCACGAAGGCATGGGCGACCACGACCGAGCGCACCGGGCCCCGCTCGGCCAGGTCGGCCCGAACGGCGTCGAGGGCCCGGCCGAGGACCTCGTGCTGCGTCGGCCGGCGCCGCCGCGCGCCGGGCTGCTCGACCAGCGGGGCGGCCAGCGGCTCCTGGTAGGGCACGGGGTGGACCACGACGTCGGGGCCGCCGTCGGTGCCGGGCAGGACGACGGGGGCGGCGACGTCGAACCGGCCCCGGAGGGTGACGCCCCCGGCCCGGAGGAGGGGGTCGAGGGCGCCGACCCGGTTCGGGGAGTCGTGGTTGCCGGTGATGGCGACGACCTGGGCGTCGAGGCCCCGCAGCTCGCCGACGACATCGGCCAGCAGCTCGACGGCATCGGCCGGGGGGATGGCCCGGTCGTAGAGGTCGCCGGCGACGAGGACAGCGTCGACCTCGGCCTCGCCGGCGATCTCGACCACCCGGGCCAGGGCGCGTTCCTGGTCGGCCAGCAGCGGGGCGCCGTGGAAGAGGCGCCCCAGGTGCCAGTCGGAGGTGTGCAGGAACCGCATGCCCCCGACCATAAAGAGGGGGTGTGACAGTGAAGGTGGACCCCCGCCCCGGCCGGTGTCGCGAGTTGGTGTCTGACACCAAGTGCGCGTGGTCAGCGGTCGGGTGGGCCGGCCAGGCGGGTGAGGAGGTTGCGGGTGACCTGCTCCATCGTGGGGTCGGTGCCGGCCAGGCCGTGGGCCCAGTCGGTGCTGCCGCTGGTGACGACGACGCCGCCGGCATCGGAGGTGTAGGTGCCGAGGACGGCGTGGCCGTGGGAGTAGCGCAGGACGTCCTCCGGCGTGCGGCCGCCGCCGACCAGCCGGCTGGCGATGAACTCGACCTCGGACGGCTGGCCGGGCGGGACCGGGCGGGTCGAGGTGGTGCGGCTGAAGTGGGCGGCCGGGGCGGTGCCGAGGATGACGAAGCCCTCCGGCGTGCCATCGGTGTGGGTCGGCACCGGCAGCCCGTCGACGTAGGTGAGGGCGCAGCCGTCGCACTCGTAGCCCACCGCGGTGCTCTCAGCCCCGAGGAGGTCGCCGTAGTCGAGCCCGGTGCCCTCGAACAGCCAGTGGTCGGCCCGGTGCATCGTGTAGGCGCCGGCGCCCCGGGTGGCCCGCTTCCCGATCCGGTGGTAGCCGGCCCGGCTGAAGCTGACGCCGGTCATCTCGTTCTCGGGCCGGCCGATGAGCTTGTCGCTCCACATCGACGTCAGCTCGCCGACCCGGTCGGTGTCGTACACCGGGTCGTCCTTGAACGTGCCCTTGTACCCGACCATGGTCGCGGCCGGGCCCTCGGGCGTCGGGTCCTCCATCCGGACCTGCCAGAACGAGGTGTTGCCGCTGAGGAAGGCGGCGTTCCCGCCGGCGGCGATGTGGCCCTCGACGGTGTCGCGCATGGCGCTCGACCAGTACTCGTCGTGGCCGACGCTCAGGTAGAGGGGGTAGCGGCCCTCGGCGAGCAGGCCGGGGTGCTCCTCCAGGTCGGCGTTGGTGACGACGTCGACGGCCCAGCCCTCCCGCTCGGCCCACTGGAGGAACGGCAGCTCCCAGTCGGGCCAGCCCGCCGAGCCGGCGTACGGGGAGAGGTGGTGGGTGGCGAGGTAGCCCCGGTGGGCGTTCATCTCGGGGTCGGGGCGGCCCACCGAGGTGACCCGGCGGCCGACCCCGGGCGGCTTCCACAGGTAGCCCCGGGCCATCGGGCGCTGGAGCGAGACGTGGGTGCCGCCGGTGTAGAGGTTCGGCCCGCCGAAGTCGTTGTAGGCGTGCCAGGTGTTGGTCGACAGAGCCAGCAGGACGGGGGCCGTCGGCGCACCGGTGGGCGGGCGGACGACGAAGAAGGCGTGCTCGGTGCGGAGCTTGCCGTCGACGTCCACGGTCAGGACGACCTCGTAGTAGCCGCTTCGCCAGGCGGGGTCGACGTCGATCGGGAGGGCGACGGGCCAGTCGCAGCCGTCGCGGGAGGCGCCGTGGGGCGTCGGGTGGTGGTCGGCCGGGACCTCGGTGCGGAGGACGACGTCACGCCGCCATCCGGCCCGAGCGACCTCGACGGCGACCGGCCGACCGCCGGAGGACGACAGGTGGAGCCCGACCGTCTGGCCTCCCACCGCCGATTGGGGCCAGCAGTACCCGTGCACCGTCTCGAATGCCATCGGCGGAACCTACGTCACACCGGCCCCGCTCGGTTCTCGGTGCACGACCGGTCGCAGAGCGACGTCTGGTGCACCAAGAACGGCGGGAGGGCGGCCGTCCGCCCGTTCTTGGTGCAGGATCGGTCGCAGGGCGACGCCTCGTGCACCAAGAACGGCGGCGGCTCGGTGGCCGGGACCGGGGCCGAGCGGTCAGAGTGGGGCATGACCGCTGCGGGGCTCGGCACCGATGCCGTGGCGGTGGTGGGCGGACGGGTCCTCCACGACCTGGTCGACGTCACCTCGGACCTGGCCGCCCTCGACGGGACCGGGACCTGGGCCGTGGTGCTCCCCTACGAGGGCGCCCCGACGTGCCTGCGCTTCGCGGCGTCGGCCCCGGTCGACCGGATGCCGCCGGGCACCGACCCGCCCTGGACGCCCGTGCCGCTCGCCGCCTGGACGACCGACCTCGACGCCGCCGCCTTCGGGGCCGGGGTCGAGGCCATCCGGGCGGCCATCGGGCGGGGCGACGTCTACCAGGTCAACCTCACCCGACGGCTCACCGCTCCGCTGCCACCGGGAGCCGACGTCCTCACCCTCGGTGCGCTGTTGTCGGCCCGCCACCCCGCCCCCTACGCGGCCACCGTGCGGGTGCCGGCCCTCGACCTCCACGTGGCGTCGGCCTCGCCCGAGCTGTACCTGAGCCGGGCCGGCGACATGGTGGCGTCGAAGCCGATCAAGGGCACCGCCTCCGAGCCCGACGGCTTCCTGGCCAAGGACCGGGCCGAGAACGTGATGATCGTCGACCTGGTGCGCAACGACCTGGGGCGGGTGTGCGAGTACGGGACGGTGCAGGTGCCGGTGCTGTGCGGGGTCGAGCTCCACCCCGGGCTGGCCCACCTGGTGTCGACGGTGGAGGGCCGGCTGCGCCCCGGCGTGGGCTGGCCCGAGCTGGTCGCCGCCACCTTCCCGCCGGGGTCGATCACGGGAGCGCCCAAGATCGCGGCCTGCGAGCACATCGCGGCGTTGGAGGTCACGCCGCGGGGGCCGTACACCGGTGCCATCGGATGGGTCGACGCCGACCGGCGCACCGGCGAGCTCAACGTCGCCATCCGCACCTTCTGGTTCGCCGAGGGCGAGGCCGGTCGGGAGGTCCGCTTCGGCACCGGTGGGGGGATCACGTGGGACTCGTCGCCCGAGGGCGAGTGGGCCGAGACCGAGGTCAAGGCCCGCCGGCTCCTCGCCGTGGCCGCCGGGGCCGGGGCCGGGGCGGCGTGACGTTCCGGCCGGCATCCGTTCTGGCGCGCCCAGGCACCGGAAGGAGAGTCCTGGCGCGCCAGAACCGGGCGACGTCCGTCCTGGCGCGCCCGGGCGTCGAGAACGGGGCACTGGCGCGCCAGAACGGGGACGGGCGCCGGACGTAGGGAACGGGCAGGGCGGCGCCGAAGCCGGGGGCGAACGGGCCCCGCAGTAGCTTCCGAGGCATGGCCGACGACGCCCGCCCGCTCCTGCTCCGCGACCGCCACGCCGCTGCCGGCGCCCGGTTCGTCCCCTTCGCCGGGTGGGAGATGCCGATCTGGTACGGCGGGTCGCTGGAGGAGCACGTCGCGGTGCGCACCACGGCCGGCTGCTTCGACCTGTCGCACATGGGCCGGCTCCACGTCCTCGGCCCCGACGCCGCCGCCGCCCTCGACGGCGCGGTGACGATCGACGTCCCGGCCGTCCCCCTCGGCGCCGCCCGCTACGCCCTGTTCTGCGACGCCGACGGCCGCATCCTCGACGACCTGATGATCTACAAGCTGGCCGACGACGAGGTGCTCGTCGTGTGCAACGCGGCCAGCCGGGCCACCGTCGTGCCCGCCCTGACCGAGCGGCTCGACGGCCGGGCCGAGCTCGACGACCGCACCGAGACGGTGCAGCTGATCGCCGTCCAGGGCCCCGACGCCGCCGACCTCCTCGCGGCCCGGGGGGCCGAGGTCGAGGGGCTGAAGCGGTTCCGGGTCGCCCCCACCGAGCTGCTCGGCCGGCCCGTGCTCCTGGCCCGCACCGGCTACACCGGCGAGGACGGCTTCGAGGTCTTCGTGCCGAACGACGACGCCGGCGCCCTGTGGGACGACCTGGTCGGCTCGGGGGCGGTGGGGCCCGCCGGGCTGGCCGCCCGGGACTCGCTGCGGCTGGAGGCCGGGCTCACCCTCTACGGCTCGGACATGACCACCGAGACGTCGCCCTACGAGCTGGGGCTGGGCAAGTTCGTCCACCTCCAGACGTCGTTCGTCGGGCGGGACGCCCTGGCCGCCCTGGCGGAGCAGCCGCCCACCCGCGAGCTGCGGGGGCTGAAGCTCGAGGGCCGGCGGGTCGCCCGGGGCCACGAGGACGTGACGGCCGACGGGCGTCGCATCGGCGAGGTCACCAGCGGTGTCTTCTCCCCCACCCTCGACGCTCCGATCGCCTTCGCCCTGGTCGAGCCGGGCCTCGCCGAGGGCGCCACCGTCGGGGTGGCGCTGCGGGGCGCCGAGGTCGCGGCCGAGGTCGTCCCCGTGCCGTTCCTCACCCGCCCCGGCACCCGCAAGGGCACCTGACCGTCCGACCGGCTCAGGTCCGCCGGCCCGCGGCCGATGGTGGGCGGTGGAGGACGAACGGCGACGGCCGAGAGCGGTCCGACGACAACTGACGGCGGCGACGCCGCTGCTGGTCGCGTGGGTCGCCGCCGCCGGGTTCCTCGGGATGGTCGCGGCCCAGCGGACCGTGGCCGTCGAGGACCTGTTCCTCGACGCCGCCTACCTGACCGGCGAGCCCTGGTACACGGGCGTGCTCAGCAACCTGGGGGTGCTGGGCTGGACCGCCGGCACCGTCGCCGCCCTCGGCGGGGCCTGGGTGGCGGGCCAGACCGACCGACCCTCGGCGGCCCGCTTCCTCCGGGGCGCGGCCCTGGTCAGCGCCCTGTTCCTGGCCGACGACATGCTCCAGCTCCACGCCGACCTGCTGCGCTTCACCGGTCTGCCCAAGCCGCTCCGCCAGCTCCTCGTGGTGGCGCCGGCGGTCCTCTGGCTGGTGCGCTACGTGGGGGAGATCGCCCGGACCCGCTGGGTCGTTCTGGTCGGGGCCCTGGCCGGCTTCGGGTTGTCGCTGGCGGTCGACGCCCTGCGGCTCACCGAGTCGAGCGTGGCCCTGTTCGTCGAGGACAGCGCCAAGCTCCTCGGCATCCTGGCCTGGGCGCAGTACCTGGTCCTGACCAGCGTCGACATCACCCGCTCGACCATCCGCAGCGCCCGCGCCCGTCCGGGCCCGGGGGCCGGTGGCCCGGGGGCCGGTCAGACGACGGCGGCCGCCGAGGTCACGGCGGTGTAGGCGGCGACCGCCAGGAGCAGGACGACGAAGCCGCGGGTCAGGACCGCCGGCGAGACCCGGTCGGCGACCCGCCGGCCGACGAGCGTGCCGAGCACGGCGAGCACCAGGAACGGGAGGGCGTCGCCCCAACGGATGTCGGCCGAGCCGGCCCGGAGGACCAGGGCGGTCGCGGCGTTGAGGGCGATCACGACCAGCGACGTGCCCACCGCTTCCGGCATGGCGAAGCCGAGGGTCAGGACGAGGGCCGGCACGATGACGAAGCCGCCACCGACGCCGAAGAACCCCGTCAGCAGGCCGACGACCGAGCCGGCGGCGACGACCCGGACGGTGGTGCGGGCGTCGAGCCGGGGCCGGGCCGGGGCGGCCACGTCGGCGGCGACGGGCGGCGCGACGAGCGCCACCACGCCAACGGCCTCCGACCCCGGGACCGGTCCCTCGCCCGGGCCAGGGGCGGCGGCGACGGGGCCGGCGGGGAGCGGCGCGGCGAGGACGGGGCCGGCGGCCGGCGCCGCGGGACAGGCCGCAGCCTGACGGCGCCACATCGCCGCCCCGGCGATGACCATCACGCCGCTGAAGGCCAGCAGCAGGAGGTCGGGGTCGACCTGCCGGTTGAGGGCCGTGCCGACCAGGCTGCCGCCGATCCCGACGCCACCGAAGAGCAGCCCGGCCCCGAGCCGCACCCGACCCGCCCGCCAGTGCGACCCCATGCCCATGAGGGCGGCGACGCCCACGACGAGGAGGCTGGTCGTCGTGGCGGCCTGGGCCGGCTCGCCCGCCCCGTACACCAGGGCCGGGACGGCGAGGATCGACCCGCCACCGCCGAGCGACCCCAGCGAGAGCCCGATCAGGAAGCCGAGCGGGCTGGCGAGCAGGGCGCGCACGTCAGGCCGCCGGGGTCGAGGCGGTCAACTGGCGGACCATGGCGTCGACGTCGCAGCTCGCGACCCGGTTGTAGGGCAGCCGGGCGAGGAGGGCGCCCATGGCGCAGGTGTTCGTCAGGGCGGCGATGGCGAGCCCGGCCCCGACCGCACCCGACAGGTACTTGGCCGCGGGGACGACGAGGCTGAGCAGGATCCCGGCCAGCACCAGGGACCCGGCGACCAGCCGGACCTGACGTTCGAGGTCCCAGCGGGCCTGGCCCCGGCGCACCGGCCGGGCCCCGTCGTCCCAGGCGATCATCCCGCCTTCGAGGACGTGGACGTTGGCCATCCCCGCGGCGGCGAGGGTGCGGTTGGCCTGCCCGGCCCGGTTGCCCGAGCGGCAGACCAGCACGACGGGGACGTCGAGGTGGCGGTGGAGCTCGGCGGCGTGCTCGCCGAGGATGGCGAGCGGCACGTTGTAGGAGCCGGGGATGTGGGCCGTCTCGAACTCGGCCGGCGTGCGGACGTCGAGCAGCCGCAGGTCGCGGTCGTCGGCCAGCCAGGCGGCCAGGTCGGCGGGGGTGAGACGGGCGTCGATGGTGGGCATGGAGGTCCTCTTTGGGTGCGAACGGGTGGGTCGGGCCGGATGGGTGGGTCGGTCAGGCGGCGGGGCGGTCGGCCCAGGCCGTGTAGCCCCCGACCAGGTCGGAGACGTCGACGGCGCCCTGCGCCCGCAGCCAGCTCGCCGCGATGGAGGAGCGGTAGCCCCCGGCGCAGTGGACGACGACGGGCCGGGCGAGGTCGAGCTCGGCCCCGGCCCGGCGGCGCAGCTCGGCCAGCGGGATGGAGAGGGCGTCGGGGATCGTCCCGCCGAGGCGCTCGGCCGGGTTGCGGACGTCGACCACCTGGACGTCGGGCGTGACGGCTCGCCGGTCGTCGAGGGCCGTGGCGGTCAGGCGCGAGGCCTGGCGGGCCTCACCGGGGTGGTCGGCCAGCTCGACCTCCGGCCCCTCCAGGGCACCGAGGACCCGGTCGAAGCCGATCCGGCCCAACCGGACCCGGGCCTCCTGGGCCGCGCCGGGGTCGGCGACCAGCACGATCTCGTCGTCGGGGGCGACCACGGCACCGACGGCCTCGGCGAAGCGCCCGTCGAGGCCGACGTTGACCGAGCCGGCGACGTGGGCCCGGGCGAAGTCGTCGGGGCTGCGGACGTCGAGCAGGACGGCTCCTTCGGCGCGGGCCGCG
>CAYQGF010000082.1:0-11489 GCA_964416885.1 uncultured Iamiaceae bacterium | reverse complement strand
CGGCGTCGACCCAGCCGATGCCGGCCTCGGCCAGCTGGTTGGCCCGGCGGATCGAGTCCTTGTAGTTGGAGTTGCCGCCGTCGACGACCACGTCGCCGGGGCCGAGCCGCGTCGCCAGCTCCTGGACCGTGTCCTCGGTGGGCTCCCCCGCCGGGACCATGACCCAGACCACCCGGGGAGGGTCGAGCGCCGTCACCAGCTCGTCCAGCGAGGCGACGTCGCGATGCTCGGGCGACCGGTCGTAGCCGACCACCTCGTGGCCGCCCCGGCGGAGCCGTTCGGCCATGTTCCCGCCCATGCGGCCCAGGCCGATCATGCCGAGCCTCACCGGACCAGCTCCTCCAGGTCGGCGAGGGCGACCCGACCGGCCCGCAGCCCGTGGGCCTGGAGGGTGCGGAGGTCGCCCTCGGCCTGGGCGTGCTTGAGCATCGAGAAGCCGAAGGGCTGGCCGGGGACCGGGACGTCGGTGGGGTCGTCGCCGACGACCTGGACGAACACTCCGGTGGGCGGCCCGCCCTTGTGGAGCTGGCCGGTGCTGTGGAGGAAGCGGGGCCCGAGCCCGAGGGTGGTGGCGACCCGGTGCTGGTCGCGGATGGCGGTGCGGGCGTCCTCCAGCAGGTCGACCTCGCCGGCCTCGGGGTCGACGTAGGCCTGGATGGCCACGTAGTCGCCCGCGCCGACCTGGCCCAGGAGGTCGGCCAGCGGTGTCAGCGGGACCTCGCCCAGGCCCTCCTCCAGGACCCGGTTGGTGGCGGCCTTGGCCTCGGCCACGTTGGGCTGGTCGAAGGGGTTGATGCCGAGGGCGGCGCCACAGAGGGCGGTGGCGACCTCCCAGGTCAGGACCAGGTCGCCCAGGCCTTCGGGGCCGCCGGAGGGCAACTGGACGACCGGGTGGCCGGCGGCGGCGAGCCGGTCGACGCCGTGGTGCTCGCCGATGGCGACGAAGAGCCGGTCGTCGCCGTAGACCTCGGGCGGGCCCAGGCGCTCCCCCGCGATGGGGATCACGCCCGTGCCGTGCTTGCCGGTCGATTCGGCCAGGAGCTGCTCCAGCCAGAGGCCGATGGTGTCGATCTCGCCGTCGACGACGAGGGTCAGCTTGTCGCGGCCCGCCGCCACCCCACCGGCCATCGCCGCCGCCAGCCGGAGCCCGGCGTTGCGGGCCGGGTCGCCGTCCTGGAGGAAGGGGGTGGCGAACGCGGCCGAGGCGAGCAGGCCGGCGACGTCGAGCCCGGCGGCTGCGGCCGGCACCAGCCCGAAGAAGGACAGGGCCGAGTAGCGGCCCCCGATGTCGGAGGGGTTCTCGAACCGCGCCCGGAAGTGCTCGGCCGCGGCCCGGTCGGCCAGCGCGGTGCCGGGGTCGGTGACGACGGCGACGTGCCCGACCTCCGCGCCGTGGTCGAGGACGGTGGCGAGGTGGCTCAGCGTCTCGACCGTGGTGCCCGACTTCGACGAGGCCACGTAGAGGGTGTCGTCGGGCGGGCACTCCCGGGTCATGCGGAGCACCGCGGCCGGGTCGGTGGTGTCGAGGACCCGCAGGGCGGGGTGCCCGGGCTGGGGTGGGAAGGAGCGGGCCAGGACCTCGGGGAACAGGCTGGAGCCGCCCATCCCCATGACCACGACGTGCTGGAGGCCGTCGGCCGCGGCCGCGTCGGCGAAGGTCCTGAGCCGCTCGTCCTGGGTGGCCATGGCCCCGGCCACGTCGAGCCAGCCCAGCCGGTCGGCGACCTCGGTCGGGTCGTCCTGCCAGAGCGTGTGGTCGCGTGCCCACAGCCGCCGCACCGCGTCCCGCGCGGTCAGGTCGTCGAGCACGGCGCGGGCCGCCTCGGCGATGGGGCCCAGCTGGTCCATGGTCGACCTCCAACCGGCCAGGACCACCCCGGCCGTCGTCCTGGTCGTTTCTACCCGGTGCGACGCCACCCCCGCGCCGCGGGTCCGCGGACGACCTCGGTCCGGCGGTCGTCCGGCGCCGGGGTCAGATTCCTTCCGTGCCGCACTTCGCCAGTCGGACCTCCCGCGCAGGCCGCGCGGATGGAGTCTGACCCCCCGTGACACCCGGACGACGCTTGCCCGTCGCTCAATGCGATCAAAGGCTCGACAGGTCCAGATGCTCGCGGGGGACGGGCTCGCCGAAGCGGTAGCCCTGGGCCACGTCGCAGCCCATCTCCCGGAGCAGGTCGGCCTGGCCCGCCTCCTCCACCCCCTCGGCCACGACCTTGAACCCGAGCGAGCGCCCGAGGGTGACGGCGGCGGCGACGATGGCCCGGTCGCGGGGGTCGTCGATGATGCCGGCGACGAAGGTGCGGTCGATCTTGATGCTGTCGGCCACCTCGGTCTGGCGGAGCTGCTCCAGGGACGCGTAGCCGGTACCGAAATCGTCGATCGACACCCGCACCCCCAGCCGTCGGAGCCGCTGGAGCAGGGCCGCGCTGCGCTCGGGGTCGCGGGCGAGGGCGCTCTCGGTGATCTCCAGCCGGAGCCGGGCCGGGTCGACCCGGTGCCGCTCCAGCGAGGCGGTGACCTCGGCCAGGAAGCCGGGCTCGTCGAGCTGGCGGGCCGACACGTTGACGCTGACCGTCACCGGCAGGCCGGCGGCGATGTCGGCGACCGCGGTGTCGACGGCCCACGACCCGAGGGCGACGACCAGCCCGGTCTCCTCGGCGACGGGGATGAACTCGTCGGGCCCGATCAGGCCCCGGCTCGGGTGCTCCCAGCGGACGAGCGCTTCGACACCGACCAGCCGGCCGTGCTTCAGCGACACCTGCGGTTGGTACACGAGGTGGAGGGCATCGTCGGCCAGCGCTCGGCGCAGCTCGTCCTCGATGTCGACCCGGGCCAGGGCCTCCTCGTAGGCACCGGGGCGGTAGCGCACGACCTCGGAGCCACCCCGGTCGGCCGCCTCCCGGGCGGCGATGTCCGCCTTGTGCACCAGGCTGTTCACGGTGTCGGCGTCGTTGGCGACGACCACGCCCACCCCCGGCGTCGGCGCCAGGTCGCGGCCACCGACCGTGATCGGCTCGACCAGCACCTGCCGCACCCGCTCGGCGATCTCGCCCGCCTCGTCGGGGCCGGCGCCCTCGCAGATGACGGCCAGGGCGTTGGCCCGCAGGTGGCCGACCACGTCACCGGGCCGGACGACGGCTCGCATCCGCTGCGCCGCGACCCGGAGGAGGGCGTCGCCGTGGTCGTCACCGACCCCGTCCTCGATCCGGTCGACGCGATCGAGCGCGGCCTCGACCAGGGCGACGGAGCGGTGGGGCCGGTCGGCGCGGTGGAGGGCCTCGTGCAGCCGGGCCCGGACCAGGCTGCGGGTGGGCAGGCCGGTGACGCCGTCCTCGACGGCGGAGCGGCGCAGCCGGGCACGGTCGGCCTCCCGGGCCAGGGCGACCGAGGCGACCGTGCACCAGGGGAGCAGGCCCAGGTCGGTCACGGCTCGGGCCGGCGAGGGATGGGGCCGGTCGGCCGGCGCCGGCGGCGGGAAGGCGGCGAGCACGCCGAGGGGCACGGTCCCCTCGGCCAGGGCGACGAGCAGCGGCGGCTCCAGACCGGCGGCGCGGAGGTCGTCGGCCACGTCGCGCCAGGGCGTCCGGGCGCCGTCGGCCCACAGGGCCTCGCCCCGCCGGGGGTCGGGCCCGGGGCCGGCGGTGGCGACCCGGTCGAGGGCGAGCACGACCCGCCGGGGCAGGGCGATGTCCCGCCCGTAGACCCGCCCGGCCCCGCTGTGCCCGGCGACGACGACCGTGTGGCCGGTGGCGGCGCTCCCCGCGGCACCGATCCGGTCCATGACGTCGGGGATGGCGACGCCGTCGAGGACGGCGCCGAGCAGCGCGACGACGTCGTCGCTCACCGTGCCCACCCTGGTGGTTGCCACCCGGACCAGAACATCTTCTTGTCCGTCAGCATCGCGTGAGCGCGACCGCAGCGGACAAGAAGGTTCGGTGGCGGGTTCTTGTCCGTCAGCATCGCGAGGACGCGGTCCTGACGGACAAGAACGCCCCTGGCGCCGTCCCGGACAAGAAAATGTTCTTGTCCGGACTGAACGCGGCCCCCGCTCACGTCGTCAGCCCGGGGGACGGGTCGTCGCGACCTGGTGGGCGGCCTCGGCCGCGCGGGAGACGACCTCGTCGACGAGGGCATCGTCGTGGGCCAGGCCCGGGAACATGACCTCGTAGGGCCCGGGGGCGAGGGCGACGCCCCGGTCGAGGAGGGCGTGGAACAGCGTGGCGTAGAGATCGGTGTCGGTGGTGCGGGCCCCGTCGTAGTCGGTGGGGAGGTCGTCGCCCATGAACACCCCGACCAGGGTGCCTTCGACCGGGGCCCGGGCCGGGAGGCCGGCGGCGCGCAGGGCGGCCTCCAACCCGGTGCCGAGGCGCTGGGCGGTGGCCTCGATGCGGGCGTAGGCGGCATCGTCGAGCAGGGCCAGGGCAGCCAGCCCGGCGGCGGTGGCGAGCGGGTTCCCCGACAGCGTGCCGGCCTGGTACACGGGGCCGAGCGGGGCCATCAGGTCCATCAGGTCGGCCCGGCCGCCGAAGGCCCCGACGTTGAGGCCGCCGCCGATGACCTTCCCGAAGCAACTGAGGTCGGGCGTGATCCCGAAGCGCTCCTGGGCGCCGCCCCGGCCCAGGCGGAAGCCGGTGATCACCTCGTCGAACACGAGGAGGGCGCCGACCCGGTCGCACTCGGTCCGCAGCCCGGCGAGGAACCCGGGCGCCGGCGGGACCAGGCCCATGTTGGCGGCGACCGGCTCGACGATGACGGCGGCGACCGTCTCGTCCAGGGTGGGCACGACGTTGTAGGGGACGACGACGGTGTCGGCCACCGCCCCCGCGGGCACACCGGCCGAGCCAGGGACGGCGGTGGGGTCGTCGGGGTCGAGGTCGATCAGGGCCACGGCGCTGCCGGCGGCGGCGAGGAGGCCGTCGCTGTGGCCGTGGTAGTTGCCGGCGAACTTGACGATCCGGTCCCGGCCGGTGGCGCCCCGGGCCAGGCGGAGGGCGCTCATGGTCGCCTCGGTGCCGCTGGAGACCAGGCGCACCTTCTCGACCGACGGCACCCGGGCCACGACCTCCTCGGCGAGCAGCACCTCCCGCTCGGTGGGGGCGCCGTAGCTGGTGCCCCCGGCCGCGGCCTCCTGCACGGCGGCGACGATCGCCGGGTGGGCGTGGCCGGCGATGATCGCCCCGTAGGACTGCACCATGTCGACGAACCGGGTGCCCTCGGCGTCCCACACGTAGGGGCCCTCGGCCCGGGCCACGAAGTACGGCGTCCCCCCGACCGAGCGGAAGGCCCGGACCGGCGAGTTCACGCCGCCGGGGATGACGGCCTGGGCCCGGGCGAACAACCCGGCGTTGGCAGAGACAGGTGTGGGGCTCACGATGGGCCGACGTTACGCCGACGCGGCCGTGCCGCCGGCCCGGGCGCACCGGGCCGACCAGTCGGCGACCCGGGCGTGGAGGTCGCGGGCGAAGGCGGTCTCCTCGTGAGGGTCAGGCGGTGAGCATCTCGGCGACTCGCCATGGGCCCGAGCGGCCCGGCGAGCGCAGCGAGCCAGGAGCGGGCCAACACGGCATCGGTCACCGGCGGCGCCAGCCGCCGTTCGGAGTCACGACCGGAGCATCTCGGCGACCTCGACAGCGAGGTAGGTGAGGATGAGGTCGGCGCCGGCTCGCTTGATGGCGGTGAGGTGCTCCAGGGCCACGGCGTCGCCGTCGACCCAGCCCCGCTCGGCCGCGGCCTTGATCATCGAGTACTCGCCCGACACGTGGTACGCCGCCAGGGGGACGTCGACCTCGGCGCGGGCCCGGGCGATGACGTCGAGGTAGGCGAGAGCGGGCTTCACCATCACCATGTCGGCCCCCTCGGCGATGTCGGCCCGGATCTCCTCCATCGCCTCCCGGGCGTTGCCCATGTCCTGCTGGTAGGCCCGCCGGTCGCCGCCACCGGCGATCTCGACGTCGACGGCCTCGCGGAAGGGGCCGTAGAGGCTCGACGCGTACTTGGCCGCGTAGGCCAGGATCGCCACCTCGGGGTGACCAGCGTCGTCGAGGGCGTCACGGATGACCATGACCTGGCCGTCCATCATCCCGCTGGGGGCGCACACGTCGGCACCGGCGGCGGCCTGGGCCATGGCGGCCTCGGCGTAGCGCTCCAGGGTGGCGTCGTTGTCGACCTCGCCGGTGGGCGTGAGCAGGCCGCAGTGGCCGTGGTCGGTGTACTCGTCGAGGCACAGGTCGGCCATCAGCACCAGGTCGTCGCCGACGTCGTCGCGCAGGTCCCGCAGGGCGACCTGGACGATGCCGTCGGGGTCGGACGCACCGGAGCCCTCGGGGTCCTTGTCCTCCGGGATGCCGAACAGGATCACGGCCCCGATGCCGAGGTCCCGCACCCGCGCCACCTCGGCTCGCAGGCTCTCCCGGGTGTGCTGGACGACGCCCGGGAGCGAGGAGATCGGGTGCGGTTCGGCGATGCCCTCTCGCACGAACAGCGGGGCGACCAGGTCGTCGACGCCGAGCCGGGTCTCGGCCACCAGCCGGCGGAGGGTCGGGGTGCGGCGCAGCCGTCGCAGCCGTCGTTGCGGGAAGGCCATCTCGCCAGCGTAGGGACCGCGACGGTCGTCGGTAGCGTGGGGTCGTGCTCGCCGGACGCCCCGGCCTGAGCCCGGTCATGGTGGGACGGAGCGGCCTGCGGGACCGGCTGGCCGCCCTCCTCGCCGCTCCCGAGCCCGGTGTCGCGCTCGTCGGCGGCGAGGCCGGGATCGGCAAGTCGCGCCTGGTGCAGGAGGTCGTGGCCGGACTGCCGGCGGGCCGCACGGTGCTCGCCGGCCAGGCCGACCCCGGTGGGCTCAGCCACCCGTTCAAGGTGGTGCTCGACGTGGTGCGTCGCCACGTCCCGGCCGACGACGAGCGCCTCACCGCCCTCCGGGCCGATGCCGACGACCGCAAGCCGCTGGCCGAGTTGCTCGGCGTGGCCCAGTCGCTCGTGCTCGACGCGGTGCGGGGCGACCGGCCCGTCGTCGTCTTCGAGGACCTCCACTGGGCCGACTCCGAGAGCATCACCGTCTTCGAGCGGCTGGCGGCGGCCGAGCCGGCCCCGGCGCTCGTGGGCACCTACCGTCCCGGCGACCTCAGCCGGCGCCACCCGCTCACCGATGCCCTGGCCCGCCTCGACCGCCGCCCCACCACCGTCCACGTCCGCCTCGACCGGCTGTCGGTCCCGGACGTGCAGGACTTCCTCGCCGCCGTCTACGGGTCCCGCCCCAGCTACCGGGTCGCCGAGGCCTTGCACACCCGCAGCGGTGGCAACCCGTTCTTCCTGGAGGAGCTGCTGGTCGCCTCGGGCGGGGCCACGCTCGACGAGCTCGGTTCGGCCCCGCTGCCGTGGAACCTGGCCGAGGCGGTGCGGGGCCAGGTCGATGACCTCGAACCAGCCGGCCGTCGGGTCATCGAGACGGCGGCGGTGCTCGGTCGACGGGTGCCGTTCGACGTGCTGGCCGCCGTCACCGGGCTCGACGAGGGCGAGCTGATCGACGTGCTCCGCGACCTGATCGGCCGCGACCTGCTCACCGAGACCGAGACCGACGTCTTCGCCTTCCGCCACGACCTGGCCCGGGAGGCGATCGAGCAGCGGCTCCTCGGCCGCGAGCACCGCCGCATCCACCAGGCCGCCCTCGATGCCCTCCACGACGTCGAGCCCCCCAACCTGGCGGCGATGGCCCGCCATGCCCAGGGGGCGGGCCGACCCGAGGAGATGGTCGACCTGGCCCGGCGGGGCAGCGCCCGCTACCTGGCCATCGGGTCGAGCTACCAGGCCCTCGACCTGGCCGAGCTGGGGCTGACCGAGGCCTGCGACGACCTCGACCTCCGGGCCACCGCGGCGCGGGCGGCCTGGTTGGCGGGCCTCCACACCGACGCCGTCGTCCACGCCGAGGCGCTGGTCGAGGATGCCACCGGCCCCGGCGACCGGGTGCGGGTCGCCGAAGGCCGCCGGCTGTTGATGCGGCTGTACTGGGAGCTGGGCCACGAGCCGTCGCGGGCCCGGGTCACCGAGGAGCTGATCGCCGACCTCGACGCCTTGGCCGACGGTCCCGACCGGGCCGCGGCCCTCACCGACTTGGCCCAGGTCTCGATGCTCACCGCCGACATCGAGGGAACCCTCCACTGGGCCGGGCTGGCCATCGAGGTCGCCGACCGTCACGACCTGCCGAGCGTCCGCCGCCACGCCGTCATCGAGCGGGCCAGCGCCCTGGTCCCCCTGCGAGAGGCCCCGGCGGCGCGGAGCGACGGGGTCGCCATCGACCCGATCGGCGACCTGGTCCGCACCGGCGAGGAGGCCGCCGCCGCGGGCGAGGACCTGCTCGCCGCCCGGGCCTGGAGCAACGCCGCCTTCGCCGGGGCCGGCGTCCTGCCGTCCGAGCAGCGGCGCGAGCTGTTCGCCCGCATGCGGGCCGCGGCCGACCGCGCCGGCTGGCAACCGGAGGGCAACCACTCCCACGCCGCGGGGCTGTTCGAGATCGCGTTCCACGACGGCGACATGGCCGCGGCCGACGACGCCATCCGGGGCTACCTCGGCCTCGACGAGAGCTGGCGGGCCGGGCGGGGCGGTTGGGTCGGCCTCCGGCTGCCCCAGCTCCACCTGGAGAAGGGCGAGGCCGACCAGGCCCAGCGCGCCCTCGACGAGGTCACGTCGGTGCCCGGGCCGTTGGTGGAGCTGAGCACCGCCATCGCGCTGGAGACGGCGCTGGCCCGGGGCGACCGGCCGGGCGTCGACACCCACGTCACGGCGTTGACGGCCAAGGCCGACCACGACGGGCTCGACGCCGACTCGCTGGTCGACCTGGTGCCCCGGGCCCACGACCTGTCGCTGGACGTCGGCCTCGCCCGCCGGTTCACCGGCGCGGTGCGTCGCCTCTACGGCCACGAGGGCCCGGCCGCCCAGGTCGCCCGGCGGCGCCTCGACGCCCACCTCGACCTGGCCGAGGGGCACCTCGAAGAGGCGCTGTCCGGCCTGGCCAGGACGATGGACGACGATCGGCTGCCGCTGTCGGCCGGTCAGCGGGCCACCGACCACATGGCGGTCGTCCGGGCGTTGCTCGGGCTGGGCCGGGCCCCGGACGCCGCGCCCCACGTCGCGGCGGCACGCGACCTGCTGGAGCGCTGGCCGGGCTACCGGCACCGCCAGCTCGAGGCGCTGGAGCGTCGGCTGGGCTCGGCGCCGGCCGACGACGACGCGGGCGTGGAGGGCCTGACGCCCCGCGAGCGTGAGGTGCTCGCCCTCGTCGCCGAGGGGCTGTCGAACGGCCAACTGGCCGAGAGGCTCTTCATCTCGCCCCGCACCGCGGGCGTCCACGTGTCGAACATCCTCGCCAAGCTCGGCGTGTCCCGTCGCACGGAGGCCGCCGCCTGGTGGCTCCGGAGCCAGCGCGAGGGCTGACCGCGGTCAGCCGGCCGGGAGGCGGCGGACCCAGCGGCGTTGGCCGGGCGTCTCGACGGCCCGGCGCCGGTAGCCGGCCCGGACGAAGGCCACGGCGTCGACGGGAGCGACGCCGGACATCACGGCCAGGGCGGCGAGGGCCGTCCCGGTGCGGCCGGTGCCCCCGCCACAGGCGACCTCGACCCGCTCGGTGGCGGCCCGGGCGTAGGCGTCGCGCAGGGCGGCGAGGGCGGCGTCGGGGTCGGTCGGGAGGCGGAAGTCGGGCCAGCGCACCCAACGCTGGGGCCAGTCGGTCGGTGGCGGCGCCGTGCCCAGCAGGTACAGCCCGAACGCCGGCGCCGGCCCGGGTGGCAGGCCGGCGCGCAGGCCCCGGCCCCGCACCCGGCGCCCGTCGGGCAGGGTCAGGACACCCGGGGCCTCGGCCGGCCACGGCTCAGCCATGGCGCTCGGGCCGGCGCACGACCCACCGGCCGACGTCATCGGGGCGCACGATGTCCGACCGTACCCAGGCCCACCGACGACGTGGGCCCAGCGGGCTAGGCCTTCTCCCAGCGGAACCAGCGGGTGGCGACGGCGGAGATGACGGCGGCACCGGCGACGAGGACCACGATGGGGACGACGACGGCCTCGATGCCCTTGCCCCGCACCATGACGTCGAGCATCCCCTCGTTGAGGTAGCGCAGTGGCAGGGCGCGGGAGACGGTGCCCAGCCACCCGGGGGCCACGTCGAGGGGGATGAACGACCCCGACAGGAAGGCCATGGGGAGGACGATCAGGTTGACCAGCCCGGAGGCGCCCTCGCTGGTGCGGGCGAGCGAGCCGCACAGCAGGCCGATGGCCATGAACGTGAGGGTGCCGGCCAGGACCAGGGGCACGGCGAGGTACCAGGCGCCCTGGAGCCGGAGCCCGAACATGACGACGGCGAGCCCCATGAACAGGACGAGCTGGCCGAGGGCGACGGCCATGGTGACGACGACGCGGGCCAGCACGACGGAGCTGGTGGGCACCGGCGCCATCCGGACCCGGCGCAACAGCTCGGTCTGCCGCCACGTCACCAGGGTCAGGGCGGCGCCGAAGGTGGCGCTGGTGGCGACGGCCCACCCGACCAGGCCGGGTGCCAGGTACTGGATCCCCTTCAGCGAGGAGTCCTCGACCTGACGGGCCTCGAGGGTGAAGGTCGGTGGCGCGCCCGAGGCGTCGATGTTGGCGGCGTCGACGAACCCCCGGAGCGTCCCCTGCACCACGGCCGCGGTGGTGGGGTCGGCCCGGGAGAAGTGGAGGACGACCGTGTCGCCCCGCTGCTCCAGGGCGGCGTCGGCGTCGCCGTCGCGGACGGCCTGGACGGCCTGCTCGGCGTCGTCGGTGTGGCTGACGTCGAAGGCCCCCTCGAAGGCCTCCTCGGCGCCACCGGAGAGCCCGTCGACCAGCGACGAGTCGCCGACGACGACCAGCGTCGAGCGCGACTGCCCCGGGTCGGCGAACACGGCGCCGAACAGGACGAGGAACATCAGCGGGAACAGGACGGTGAAGAAGAGGGCCATCCGGTCGCGGACGAACCCCTTGGCCATGGCCACGGCCAGCGGTCGGAGGCCCCGGGCCCGGTTCATGCCGTCCCTCCCGGCCGCTCCCTGCGCTCGCTCACGCCCTGCACTCCCGGCCGCTCCCTGCGCTCGCTCACGCCCTGTACTCCCGGCCGCTCCCTGCGCTCGCTCACGCCCTGCACTCCTGGCCGCTCCCTGCGCTCGCTCACGCCCTGTACTCCCGGCCGGTGAGGTCGAGGAAGACGTCCTCCAGGGTGGCCCCCTGGACCTGGAGCCCGGCCAGGGCCCCCCGGCGGGCCAGCTCGCCCAGCACGTCCTCGGGGCGCTCGGTGGTGACGACGACCGAGTCGGCGTCGCGGGCCACGGTGGCGCCCCCGGAGGCGAGGACGGCCGCGGTGGCGTCGTCGACCGACTCGGCCAGCACCGAGATCCGCATCGGGGCGACCAGGCCCCGCACCAGGGCGGCGGGCGAGTCGAGGGCGAGGATGCGGCCCTCGTCCATGATCGCCACCCGGTCGCACA
>CAYQGF010000081.1:0-11522 GCA_964416885.1 uncultured Iamiaceae bacterium | reverse complement strand
CGACGTCGAGGTTGGCCTGGTCGAAGGCCCGGGTGAGGAACGTCGAGTAGAGGGCGACGACCGGCCGCAACCCGCCCATCGCCATGCCGGCGGCGGCGGTGACGGCGTGCTGCTCGGCGATCCCGACGTCGATCATCCGGCCCGGGAAGCGCTCGCCGAAGGGCAGGAGCCCGGTGGAGTCGGGCATCGCCGCGGTGATGGCGACCAGCTCGGGACGGTTCTCGCCCTCCTTGATCAGGGCCTCGGTGAACGCCGCGGTGTACGACCCCGGCTTGGCGACCCCCGGCCCGAAGTCGTGCATCCGCTTGATCGGGTCGTTCTCGGCCGGGGCGTGGCCCTTGCCCTTGTCGGTGAGGACGTGGACGACGATCGGGCCGTCGATCTCGGCCGCGTGGCGCAGCGCCTTCTCCAGCCCGGCCACGTCGTGGCCGTCGATCGGGCCGGTGTACTTGACACCCAGGGTCTCGAAGAACACCGGCGGCTCGACCATCTCCCGCACGCCGGCCAGGGCGCCGAGCATCCCCCAGGCCAGGTGGTCGCCCACGTAGGGGACCTTGCGGACCGTCTCCTCGACCCGTGCCCGCTGGCGGACGTAGCGGGGGTCGACCCGCAGCCGCGACACCGTCTCGGTCAGCCGGCTGACGGTCGGGGCGTAGGACCGGCCGTTGTCGTTGAGGATGATGATGGCCTTCTTGCCCGACACCCCGAGGTTGTTGAGGGCCTCGTAGGCCATGCCGCCGGTCATCGAGCCGTCGCCGATCACGGCCACGATCCGGCGGCCCTCGCCCTGGTCGGACTCCTGCGCGGTGGCCAGGCCGTGGGCGTAGCTGATGATGGTGGAGGCGTGGCTGTTCTCCACCCAGTCGTGCTCGGACTCCTCCCGGCTCGGGTAGCCCGACAGCCCGCCGGCCTGGCGCAGCTCGTCGAACTGGCCCTTGCGGCCGGTGACGATCTTGTGGACGTAGGCCTGGTGACCGGTGTCCCACAGGAGGATGTCGCGGGGCGAATCGAACACCCGGTGGACGGCGAGGGTCAGCTCGACGGCCCCGAGGTTGGACCCCAGGTGGCCGCTGCCGACGTGGTCGATCGCCTCGACGATGAACTCCCGGATCTCGGCGGCCAGCTCGTCGAGCTGTTCGTAGGAGAGGCGGCGCAGGTCCGCCGGGCTGGTGATCCGGTCCAAGAGCATCGACGACCAGGCTACCGCTCCTCTCTCTCCGGGTCGCCGTCGCCCCCGGCCCATCTGGCACGCTGCACGACGATGGCATCGCAGCTCGAGGACCTGGTCCGGTCCCAGCAGAAGGGCTGTGCGATCGGAGGGTCGACGCTCTACCCGACGGTGCTCGACGCGGTGCTCGCCGACCTCGCTGTCGACGGGCCGTGCCGGGCCGCGCTGGCCCCGTACGAGGGAGAGCGGCAGGCCCAGGCGACGGTGCTCCGGTTCCTCGCCGCCGTCCACGAGCTGGTGCTCGCCGGGAGGGCGCCGGAGCTGGCCGCCCACTACCCGTCGGCCGGGGGGACGCCCGGGCCCGACGTCGGTGCGGCGTTCGTCGCGACCGTCGCCGCCCACCTCGACGAGGTGGTCGACCGCACCGCGGCGCCGATCCAGACCAACGAGGTCGGCCGCTCGGCCACCCTGCTCGGCGGGTTCCTGCTCCTGGCGGCCACCGGGCTCCCGCTCCGCGTGCTCGAGGTGGGGGCGAGCGCCGGGCTCAACCTCCACTTCGACCACCTGCGCTACGAGGCCGGTGGGGCCGCCTTCGGCCCGGCCGACGCGCCGGTGCGCTTCGTCGAACCGTGGGTCGGCGGGCCGCCCCGTCTCGACGCCCCCCTCCGGGTGGCCGAGCGGCGGGGCTGCGACCTGCACCCGCTCGACCCCACCGATGCCGCCGACCGGTTGCGGCTCCGGGCGTGCCTGTGGCCCGACCAGCCCGACCGACGGGCGCGGCTCGACGGGGCGCTCGCCGTGGCCGGCCGGGCCCCCGCTCCCGTCGACCGGGCCGACGCCGCCACCTGGGCCGCCGAGCAGTTGGCCGCACCGGTCGAGGGTGTGGTCACGGTGCTGGTCCACACGATCGTGGCCCAGTACCTCGGCGCCTCGGTGCGGGCCGCCCTGGAGGCCACCATCCGGGCCGCCGGGGCGGCCGCGACCCGGGCCGCCCCGGTCGCCTGGCTGTGCCTGGAGCCGGCGACCGAGACCGAGGCCGAGCTCCGCCTCACGCTGTGGCCCGAACCGGCCCCCGTCCGGGCCCACGTCGTCGCCCGCTCCGCCTTCCACGGCCCACCCGTGACCTGGCTCGCTCGCTGACGCTCGCGGGCTAGCGCCTCTCTCGTCACTCGTTCGCTGGCGCTCACTCCGTTCCTCGAACTGATCGTGCTCGCTGCGCTCGCGCCGAAGACCTTCCCAGCCGACGACGCCTCGTGCCTCGGCGACGATCGGCTTCGTCCGAGGGGAGGCCCCTCGGGCTCCCCAGCGGCTGCGCCGGGCCGCGGCTCCTCGTCTTCGATCGCGCTCGCTGTCTGGCCTGGTGGCGGTTCTCGTGCGACGCGTCAGGCCTCGGCGGCAGCTCGTTCTCGGGCCAGGAAGCGGGCCTCGTTCCACCTGGTGAGGAGGGTGGCGATGCCGAGGCCGACGGCGAAGGCGGCCAGGCCCCCCACGGCGTCGAGCCAGTAGTGGTTGCCGGTGATCATGATGCAGAACACCGTGGCCACCGGGTAGAGGGCGATCAGCGCCCGGGTGCGGCGGCGCCGGACCAGCCCCCACATGACGCAGGCGCTCCAGGTCGACCAGCCGGTGTGCATCGACGGCATGGCCGCGTACTGGTTCGACACCGCCGCGACCTTCTCGTTGCCGAACGACACGAAGCCGCCGAACTCGGCGATGGTGTCGACCACGCCGTCGCCGTGGCAGTCGACCACCTGCTGCTCGTAGCAGGCGCCGTACACCGAGATGTCGCCCAGCAGCCGGGGCGGCATCAGCGAGTAGGACGCGAAGCCGATGAGCGCCGTCGCCGTCATCGCCGCCAGCGTGGTGCGCCAGACCGAGTAGCGGTCGGGCTGACGCCGGTACAGCCAGATCAGGGCGCCCGCGGTGACGACGAAGTGGGCGGTGCCGTAGTAGATGTTCCAGAACCGGATCAGCCCGTTGGCCGGCAGGTCGAGGTACCAGCGCTGGAGCTCGGGCTCGAACCACAGCCCGAGGGCGTCCTGGATGGCGATGATGTCCCGGGCGTGCTGGTAGGCGATCTCGGCCGACCCGGCACCGGCGGAGCCGAACTGGTTCCGCACCCACGAGTAGAGGACGTAGAAGGCCACGATGTACGCCGCCTCGCGCCACCAGCGGAGCCGGCGGCCGGCCGCGGTCGCGGGCCCGGCCTCGGCGGGGGTCTCGGGGTCGGCGGACCGGTCGTCGAGGTCGGTCACCGGCTGGACACCAGCTCGTCGGCGTCGAGCACGTCGACCGGTTTCCGGCCGCCCACGGCGAAGGCCGGGGCACCGAGCAGGCTGACCACGAGGTTGAGCACGTACAGGAGGATGCCGAGCGCGACGGCCTGTGCGGTGGGCACCCCCAGCGGCCGGAGGAAGAGGGCGAACAGGCCCTCGCGCACGCCGATGCCGGAGATGCTGATCGGCAGGACCTGGGCGATGGCCACCGCCGGGAAGAAGGCGAGGAGGGCGGTGGGGCCGGCGTCGGGGATGTCGAGGGCCCGGGCCGCCATCACCGCGGCGGCCACGAGGACGAGCTGGTAGGCGAACCCGACGGTGATGATCCACAGCGCCTGGCGGGGGTTCTCCCGCAGCCGGCCCAGCCCGAGGCTCACCGCGGCGAGGAACCGGCGCCAGCCCTTCTCGGCGTCGACCTCGCCGAAGCGCTTGGCCGCCACGGCGACGATGACCAGTACCAGCGCCACGAGGGTGCCGCAGGCGAGGCTGAACGCGATCTGGGTGGCCCGCCCGAGGTCCTGGAGCGGCGGGTTGAGGGCCAGCCCGACGAACGTGATGATCGGGAGCACCAGCCAGCCGGTCAGCCGTTCGAGCACGACCGAGGCGAAGCTGTCGGGCATGTGGCCGTTGTCGCGGGCCAGGCGCGACACCCGCAGGACGTCGCCACCGATGGTGGTGGGCAGGACGTTGGCCACGAACTGGCCGGCCAGGTAGTGCGAGAGCAAGCGGTTGAAGGGCGCCGGTTGGCCGAGGGCGGAGAGCACCGTCTGCCACCGCAGGGCCGACAGCACGATGCTGGCCAGGGTGAGCACCATGGCGCCGGCCAGCCAGAGCGCGGTCTCGGTGGTCCACTCGGGCAGGACCCGGGTGCCGCCCCGGGACTCGATCTTGGTGAGGAGGTAGCCCAGCATCGCCCCGCTGACCAGGAGCCGGACCGCGAGCGTGAGCCGCCGTCGGACGGTGTCGGACATGCGGCCTCCTCTCCGGTGCGACGGTGCAGCCACGGCCCGTCAACGGTACTTCACCCCCTGGTCATCCGAACCGGACGGTCGGCGGGGGCCCGGCCCCGTGCCCCGTCGCCTCGGAGGCGTCGCCATCGCCGCCGTCGCCGCACCCGGTCGCGAGATGGTGTCTGACACCACGTGCGCGTCGTCGTCGCGGCGTAGGGTGCGCGGCGATGAAGGGGCGCACACGTCGAGGGGTGGGATGAAGATCCGAGACGTCGACACGGGCCGGATGCGCCACAGCGTCGCCGAGGCCGGCAGCGGCGAGCCGCTCCTGATGGTGCACGGCTTCACCGGGGCCAAGGAGGACTTCGCCGACTTCCTCGACGGGTTCGCCGACCGGGGCTGGCACGTCGTCGCGCCCGACCTGCGGGGCCACGGGGCGAGCGACCAGCCGGCGGAGGAGGAGGCGTACTCCCTGGCCGAGATGGCCGACGACGTGCTGGCGCTGGCCGACGCCCTGGGCTGGGAGCGCTTCGACCTGCTCGGCCACTCGATGGGCGGGATGGTCGCCCAGGTCATGGCCCTGCGGGATCCGGAGCGGCTGCGGTCGCTGGTGTTGATGGACACGAGCCACGGACCGGTCGAGGGCCTCGACCCGGCCCTGGTCGAGCTGGCCGTCGGCGTCGTCCGCACCGAGGGCGTCGAGCGGCTGATGGAGCTGACCGCGGAGGCCGACCCCCGGCCCAAGTCCCAGGCCGACCTGCGGGTCCGGGCCGAGCGGGCGGGCTACGTCGAGTTCGGTGAGCGCAAGATGCGGGCCAGCGCGGCGGCGATGTACGCGGCGATGGCCACCCAGCTCGTCACGGCCGAGGACCGGCTGGAGGCCCTGGGCGGCCTCGACGTCCGCACCCTCGTGGTGGTCGGCGAGGAGGACGAGGGCTTCGTCGAGCCCTCGGCGCGCCTGGCCGCCACCATCCCGGGCGCCGTCCTCGACGTCATCCCCGAGGCCGCCCACTCCCCCCAGTTCGAGAACCCCGACCGCTGGTGGAAGGTCGTCAGCCGGTTCCTGGAGGCGGGCCGCCCCGCGCCGGACGAGGCCGTGGCCGTCCCGCCGGCGGCCGAGGCCCCCTGACGGTGACCGGACGGGAGGGCGGCGGGTTCGCCGCGGCCCGGGACGAGCTGCGCGGCCGCCGGGTCTGCGTCATGGGCTACGGGGTCCACGGCGGCGGCGCCGGGATGGTCGACTTCCTGGTCGCGGTGGGGGCCGACGTGGTGGTCACCGAGGCCCGGCCGGTCGACGCCTTCGCCCCCGAGGTCCCCGAGCGGCTGGCGGCCGCCGGCGTCACCGCCCACTTCGGGGGCCACCACCCCTCCCACCTCGACGGCGTCGACCTGCTCGTCCGCAACCCCGGGGTCCCGTTCGACAACCCCTTCCTCGCCGACGCCCGCGCCCGGGGCATCCCGGTCGAGATGGAGATGACGCTGGTCCTGCGCTGGTGGCCGGGCCGGGTCGTCGGCATCACCGGCACCAAGGGCAAGTCGACCACCACGACCCTCACCGACCACGTGCTCTCGGCCGCCGGGCCGACCCTGAAGGCCGGGAACCTGCGGGTCAGCGCCATCAAGGCCCTCCTGCCCGGCGAGGCCGCGCCCGCCACGGTCGCCATCCTCGAGCTGTCGTCGTTCCAGCTCGAGGGCACGGGCGAGAAGAGCCTGTCGCCGGACGTCGCGGTCGTCACCAACCTCGACGAGGACCACCTCGACGTCTACGCCAGCCTCGACGACTACTGGGCCGCCAAGGCATCGATCTGGCTGCACCAAGGCCCCGACGACCGGCTCGTGCTGCCGGCCGGCGACGACCGCACCGTCGGCTTCGTCGACCGCACCCTCGCCGCCGCGGGTCGCCCCGGCGCCCCGCGCCTCTGGTTCGCCGCCGCCCCGCTGCCGACCGGTCTCGACGGGGCCTGGACCGAGGCCGGTCGACTGCGGGCGCGCCTCGACGGGGTGGAGCACGACGTGGTCGGCGTCGACGAGCTGACGGTCCGTTCGGCGATCGCCGTGCTCGACCTGTGCGCCGCGGTCTGCGTCGCCCTGGCCGAGGGACTCGACCTCGACGCCATCCGCACCGGCTGCCTGGCGGCCCGAGAGGTCGCCGACCGACGGGAGCTGGTGCTGGAGGCCGACGGGGTGCGGTTCGTCAACGACACCACGGCCACCGCGCCGGTGGCGGCGACGGCCACGGTCCGCTCCTTCGCCGGCGACCGGCTGGCGGTCATCTGTGGCGGCAAGGCCAAGCGCTCGGCCTTCGACGGCTTCGCCGACGAGCTGATCGCCCACGCCGACCACGTGGTCCTGCTCCGTCACGCCAACTACGACGGCTCCGACCAGATCGAGGCCCTGCTGGCCGAGCGGGGCGTCGCCGACCGGGTGGTGTCGGTCGACGACCTGGGGGCCGCGGTCGACGTCGCCGTCGAGAAGCTGGGGCCGGAGGGCGGGGTGGTGCTGCTGTCGCCGGCGGCGGCCAGCTTCGGGCCCTTCGCCAACGAGTTCGACCGGGGCGAGCGGTTCCGGGCCTACGTCACGGGCACCTACGGGAGCCGTTCCACCGACCGGGCCGGCTCACCGTCCTGACAGCCACCCCGGCAGCTCGGCCAGCGAGGTCAGCACCGGGAAGGCCTCGGGGTCGTGGTCGTCGCTGACCTCGTGGCTCCACGTGATCTCGTAGGGGACGTGGACGGCGTGGCCGCCGACCTCCAGGACCGGGAGGACGTCGGAGCGCACCGAGTTGCCGGCCATGACGAACGCCGGCGCGTCGACCGCGCTGCGGGCCAGGACGGCTCGATAGGTGGCCGGGTCCTTCTCGGAGACGATCTCGACCCGCTCGAAGTGGTCGGCCAGCCCCGAGCGGGCGACCTTCTGCTCCTGGTGGATGAGGTCGCCCTTGGTGATGAGCACCAGCCGGTGCCGGCGGCGCAGCTCCTCGACGGTGTCGGCCACGCCGTCGAGCAGCTCGACGGGGTGGGCCAGCATCTCCTTGCCGAGGTCGATCAGCCGGGCGATGGCCGGGCTGCTGACCTTCCCGCCGCTGACCTCCAGGGCCGTCTCGACCATCGAGAGGGTGAAGCCCTTGATGCCGTAGCCGAACAGCTCCAGGTTCCGACGCTCGGTGGCGTCGTGGGCCGCGACCACGTCGGCCCCGTCCGGCGTCCACGGCTCCAGGATCTCCCGGAAGGTCGCCTGCGCATCGGCGAAGTACGTCTCGTTGTGCCAGAGGGTGTCGTCGGCGTCCAGGCCCACGACCGCGATGGAAGTCACTCGTCCATCATGCCGGTGCAGACCGGCCTACCGGCCTACCGGCCTACCGCGTTGCCGAGCGCCCGCGGGCCGTGGCCGTGGGCCCGGCGGCATCGAGGCGAGCGCAGGGATGAACGCCCGCGACTGGCTTCGGCTAGCCGGCGGCCTTGGAGAGGAACTGCTCGCGGTCGACGACGACACGGGTGACCCGGCCGGCGGCGACCAGGCCGCAGCGGTCGTTGACCGTCACGGTGAAGGTCAGGCGTCGGCCCTCGATCTTCTCGAGGGTGGCATCGGCGGTGACCTCGCCACCGATGGCCGTGGGGGCCAGGTGGTCGACCTGGACCCGCATCCCCACCGACGTCAGCCCCGCGGTGAGGGTGTCGGCCAGGGCGGCGACCGCGGCCTGCTCGCAGAGGGCGATCACCCGGGGGGTGCCGAGCACAGCCACGTCTCCCGACCCCAGCGACGCCGCGGTGTCGGAGTCCGACACCACCAGGGCGACCTGGGCGCTGAGGCCCTGACGGACGGCGGGAGCGAGGGCCTGCTTCGCTGGCACGGACGCCAACGCTACGCGCCTCGCCCCACCGGTGGGGAAATGCCCGGGCGCGAGGCGAGGGACCGCGGAGGTCGCCCGGCCTCGTAGCCTCCACGTCGTGATCGACGAGGCCGTGCTGTCCCAGGTCCTGTCGTCGGCCCTGAAGGGCGGCGGCGAGTTCTCCGAGGTGTTCGTGGAGGACAAGCGGGGCACCGCCGCGGTGCTCGACGACGGTCGCATCGAGGACCTCTCCTCCGGCCGCGACCGGGGTGCCGGCATCCGGGTCATCAGCGGCGACACCACCGGCTACGCCCACACCTCCGACCTCTCGCTCCCGGGCCTGCTGGCCGCGGCCGAGGCGGCGGGGGCGGCGGCCCGGAAGGGCGGCGGGGGCGCCAACGTGGTCGCCCTGGAGCGCACGCCGACCCGGCACCCGTCGGTGGTCGAGATCGCCCCGGAGGACGTGCCCAAGGCCCGCAAGGTCGAGCTCCTCCGGCGGGCCGACGAGGCCGCCCGTGCCCACGACGGCGCCGTCAGCCAGGTCAGCGCCCGCTACAGCGACGCCCGCCGCCGCATCCTGGTGGCCAACAGCGAGGGCCTCCTGGCCGGCGACGACCAGGTCCGCTCGCTGTTCTCGGTCGGCGTGGTCGCCACCGGCGACACCGGCATGCAGACCGGGCGCCAGAGCGTCGGCCACACCGTCGGCTTCGAGCTGTTCGACCGCTACCAGGTCGAGGACCTGGCCCGCCGGGCCGCCGGTCGGGCCATCACCAAGCTGGCCGCCCGCCCGGCGCCGTCGGGGGAGATGCCGGTCGTGATCGGCGCCGGCGGGGGCGGGGTGCTCTTCCACGAGGCGTGTGGCCACGGGCTGGAGGCCGACCTGGTGGCCAAGGGGGCGTCGGTCTACAAGGACCGCGTCGGCGAGCAGGTCGCCTCGCCGCTCGTCACCCTGATCGACGACGGCACCGTCGCCGACGAGTGGGGCTGCTTCGGCATCGACGACGAGGGCTCGCCGGCCCAGCGCAACGTCCTGATCCAGGACGGTGTGCTCACCGACTACATGTGGGACGTCACCCGAGGCCGGAAGGAGGGGCGGCCCCGCTCCGGCAACGGCCGCCGGCAGAGCTACCAGCACCTCCCGATGGTGCGGATGACCAACACCTTCCTCACCAACGGCAGCGACGACCCGGCCGCCATCATCGCCGGCACCGACCACGGCGTGTACGTGGCCCAACTGGGCGGCGGCTCGGTCAACACCGCCACCGGCGACTTCGTGTTCGGGATGTGGGAGGCCTATCTGATCGAGGACGGCGAGGTCACCGAGCCGCTGCGGGGGGGCAACCTGATCGGCAACGGCCCCCGGGTGCTGCTCGACATCGAGGCCCTCGGCAACGACTTCGCCATGGGCTCGCCCGGCACGTGCGGCAAGGACGGCCAGGGCGTCCCCGTCGGCGACGGCGTTCCGACCCTCCGGGTCAAGAGCCTCACCATCGGCGGGACCGCAGCATGAGCGCGCTCGACGCCGCTCCCCGCCACCTTTGTACGGAACCCCGCAGCATGGTGCGGAGCCCGTCCAAAGGTCGACGGGGCTGGGCACGGACGGTGGGACGATGAGCGCGGGACGTGACCTCGGCGAGATCGCCGACCGGGTCGTCGGCTGGGCCGCCGACGGCGAGCAGGTCGAGGCCGTGGTCGGCCGGAGCCGCCACACCGAGGTCCGCACCTACCAGTCCGACGTCGAGTCGCTGTCGTCGGCCGAGACCATGGGCGTCGGCATCCGGGTCGTCGTGGGCGACCGGCAGGGCTTCGCCTACGCCGCCACCTTCGACGACGACGTGCTGGCCGAGACCCTGGCCGAGGCCCGCGACAACGCCGGCTTCGCCTCGCCCGACCCGTGGGTGGGCCTGGCCGAGCCCGACGGCGTTGCTGTCCCGACCCTCGACCTGTTCCGGCCGTCGCTGCTCGACGTCCCCACCGACCGCAAGGTCGCCATCGCCCTCGAACTGGAGGAGGCCACCAAGGCGGCGGATGCGCGCATCTCGGTGGTCGAGTCCTCCGAGTTCGTCGACGCCATGGGCGAGTCGTGCGTGGCCTCGACCACCGGCATCCGGTCCGAGTCCCGCTCGACGGCCTGCTACGTGTCGGTGTCCGTGCTGGCCGAGGCCGACGGCCTGGTGCAGACCGGCTTCGGGTTCTCGGTCGGCCGGGAGCTCGACGACCTGGTGCCCGGCGACGCCACCGCCGACGCCGTGCGCCGGGCCACCCGCCTCCTGGGCGCCACCAAGCCGGCGTCGACCCGCACCACCATCGTGCTCGACCCCTACGTCACCGCCCAGGTCATCGGGATCATCGGTTCCACCCTGTCGGGCGAGGCGGTGCTCAAGGGCCGTTCCCCGTTCGCCGACCGGCTGGGCGAGGAGGTCGGCTCGCCGCTGATCACGCTGGTCGACGACGCCACCAACCCGCTCGCCTACACCGCCTCGGCCACCGACGGAGAGGGCCTCGCCAGCCGGCGCAACGTGCTCGTCGCCGACGGGCGGCTGCAGTCGTTCGTGCACAACGCGTACAGCGCCCGCCGGGCCGGCGCCGTCTCCACCGGCAACGCGGTGCGGGGCGGGTTCAAGTCGATCCCCGGCGTCGGCTGCCGGGCCCTGTCGTTGGCCCCCGGTCAGATGCGACAGCCCGAGCTCCTGGCCCAGGTGGGCGAGGGCGTGCTGATCTCGTCGGTGATCGGGATGCACTCCGGCGTCAACCCGGTCAGCGGCGACTTCTCCACCGGCGCCGAGGGGTTGCGCATCACCGGCGGGGCCGAGGGCGCGCCGCTGCGGGAGTTCACCATCGCGTCGACGCTCCAGAAGATGCTGCGCGACATCGAGGCCGTCGGGGCCGACGTCGACTGGCTCCCCATGTCCGCCGCCGGCGTCAGCCTGGTGATCCGCGACGTGACCATCTCGGGGACCTGACGGCCGACGACCGGTGTCAGGCCCCCTCCCGGTGGGTGTCGAACAGCACCGCCAGGTCGCCCCGGCGGTGGACCCCGAGCTTCGAGAACGCCCGCTGGAGGTGGGTCTCCGCGGTTCGCACCGAGATGCCGAGCGCGGTCGCGATCTCCTGGTTGGCCTGGCCGGCCGCCGCCCGGGTGGCGACGTCGAGCTCGCGATCGGTCAGGCCCACCACCAGGCCGTCGAAGCGCAGCGCCGGTGTGGCGACCGCCTCGCACCGGGCCAGCTCCGTCGCGCTCAGCTGCTTGGCGCGCGCCGCCAGGGCGGGGGAGCCGGCGCGGCGGTGGGCACCGGCGC
>CAYQGF010000080.1:0-11539 GCA_964416885.1 uncultured Iamiaceae bacterium | reverse complement strand
GTGCGCAAGCGGGTCGTCGTCTACCACCTGCCCGACGACCCCGAGCCGCTCACGATCGTCAACCCCCGCATCGAGGAGTACGGCGACGACGAGTGGCTCTACAGCGAGGGCTGCCTGTCGATCCCCGGGCTCTACTGGGAGATCGTCCGGCCCAAGACCGTCCACGTCACCGGGCTCGACCTCGACGGCAACGAGGTGTCGATCGAGGCCGACGAGCTGGCCGCCCGCATGTACCAGCACGAGATCGACCACCTCGACGGCGTGCTGATGACCGAGCGGCTCGACGACGACCAGAAGGCCGAGGCCAAGCGGGCCGTCCGGGAGCTGATGATGACCCGCGGCGGCGGTGCCGGCTCCGGTGAGAGCACCGGCGGCCCCGGCTCCCTGCTGCCCTGAACGCTCCTGCGGCCCCGCCGCCCCACCCCCGGCGGATCGTCTTCCTCGGCACGCCGGCCGCCTCGGTCCCGGCGCTGCGGGCCCTGGTGGCCGCCGGCTTCGAGGTCGCCCTCGTCGTGTCCCAGCCCGACCGGCGCCGGGGCCGGGGCGGCGCCACGTCGCCCTCGCCGGTGAAGGCCGCGGCGCTGGAGCTGGGCCTCCCCGTCACCGACTCCGTCGACGACGCCCGGGGGGCGGACGCCGACCTGGGCGTCGTCGTCGCCTACGGGGAGATCCTCCGAGCGGATCTCCTGGCCGCGCTGCCGATGGTCAACATCCACTTCTCGCTCCTGCCCCGGTGGCGGGGGGCGGCGCCGGTCGAGCGGGCGCTGCTGGCCGGCGACGCCGAGACCGGGGTCTGCATCATGGAGGTGGTCGAGGCCCTCGACGCCGGTGCGGTCCACGCCCTCGAGCGGGTGCCGATCGGCCCCGACGCGACCGCCGCCGAGCTGCGGACCGAGCTGGCCGAGGTCGGCGCCCGGCTGCTGGTCGAGACCCTCACCGCCGGCCTCGGCGAGCCGGTGCCGCAGGAGGGCGAACCGACCTACGCCAAGAAGATCACCCCGGGCGACCTGCTCCTCGACTGGGCCGGCTCGGCGGACCGGGCCCACCGGGTGGTGCGGGTCGGCGGGGCGTGGACGACCTTCCGGGGCAAGCGGCTCCGGGTGTGGGAGGCCCATGGGGTCGACGCGTCCGGTGCGCCGGGCGCGCTGACGGTCGCCGGCGGGCTGCCGGTGGTGACCTGCGGCGACGGCCGGGGCCTGGCCCTCGACGAGGTCCAGCCCGAGGGCCAGGGCCGGGCCGCCGGCCCGGCCTGGGCCAACGGTGCCCCCCTCGGGCCCGACGAGGTCCTCGGCCGATGACCGTCCCGGCCCCGACCCGCCCGACCCACGAACTTTGTACGGAACCCCGCAGCATGATGCGAGGTCCGTCCAAAGGTCGCGGAGAGGACGCCTCCGGGGGGCGGGCGTGAACGCCGAGCGACCGTCCGGTGCGGCCCGGCGGAAGGCGAAGCGGCAGCGCCAGCAGGCCCGGGACCGGGCCGCGGCCCGACCCGCGCCTCGCCCCCGACGGACCGATGACGGCGCCTCAGGCGCCCCGGCTGGCCGCGCCGTCGCAGTGAGCTCGGCCGACCCGCGGCGGGTGGCGGTCGACGCCCTGGTGCGGATCGACGAGGGCGGGGCCTACGCCAACCTGGCGCTCGGGCCGGTGCTCGAGCGGTCCGGCCTCGACGCCCGCGACCGGGGCCTCGTCACCGAGCTGGTCTACGGCACGACCCGGATGCGGCGGGCCTGCGACTGGATGGTCGACCGCTTCGTCACCGGCGACCGGCCCCTCGACGCCGGCACCCGGGCCGCCCTGCGCCTCGGCGCCCACCAGCTCGTCCACCTGGGCCAGCCCCCGCACGCCGCCGTCGGCACCGCGGTCGGCGCCGCCCCCAAGCGGTCCCGGGGCCTGGTCAACGCCGTCCTGCGGAAGCTGGCGGCCGAGCCGGTCGAGGCCCGGACCTTCCCGTCGCCGGCGGTCGCCCTCAGCTACCCGGACTGGGTGGTCGAGCGGCTGGTCGCCGATCTCGGGGAGCCCGACGCCCTCGCCGCCCTGGAGGCCATGAACGAGGCCACCGGGGCCACCGTCCGGGCCGACGGCTACACCCAGGACCGGGCCTCGCAGTGGGTCGCCGACCTGGTCGGGGCCGAGGCGGGGGAGCGGGTGCTCGACCTCTGCGCCGCCCCCGGCGGCAAGGCCACCGCTCTGGCCGGCACCGGGGCCCAGGTGGTGGCGGCCGACGTCCGCCCGGCCCGGGCCGGCCTGGTCGCCGGCAACGCCCGCCGGACCGACACCGCCGACCGGGTCCACGCCGTGGTCGCCGACGGGTGCCGGCCGCCCTTCCCCGCCGCCACCTTCGACCGGGTGCTGGTCGATGCCCCCTGCTCGGGGCTGGGCGTCCTCCACCGGCGGGCCGACGCCCGGTGGCGGGTCACGCCCGAGTCGATCGACCGCCTGGCCAACCTCCAGGTCGAGCTGGTCCGGGCCGCCGCCGACCTGGTCCGGCCCGGTGGCCTGCTCGTCGTCTCGGTCTGCACCCTGACGGCCGAGGAGACCACGGAGGTCGACCGGGCCCTCGCCGAGGTCCGTCCCGACCTGGAGCCGCTCCCGCCGCCGGGCCCGCCCTGGCAGCCCTGGGGACGGGGCGCCCTCCTGCTCCCACAGGCCGCGGGCACCGACGGCATGGCCGTCCACCGCTACCGCCTCCCGGGATGACCGCCGGTCCCGTTCTTGGTGCATCCCGTGCGGCCGGGCGACGCGCCGTGCACCAAGAACGCGGAGGCCGCGGTTCTTGGTGCACGGCGCGCCGCTCAGCGACCGCTCGTGCACCGAGAACCGGGCGGCGGCCGAGGTGAGCGTCGGGGCGGACGGGTTGGCGGAGGTCGGGCGGTCGAGGCCGGACCTGGTGGACGCGATGGCGGGCACGGTCGACGGCGCGGCCCTGGCCGGGCTGGTCGACGGGTGGTGCCGGGACCACCTGGGCAGCCCGGTCGTCGCCGTCCCGTGGGCGCAGGCGTCGATGGGGCTCGCCGTCGCCGTCGACCTGGCCGACGGCCGGGCCCTGGTGGTGAAGGCCCGACCGCTCGACCAGGCTGGCCGGGTCGCCGAGTCCCGCCACCTCCAGGCCGCCCTGGCCGACGCCGGGCTGCCGGTGCCCGCGCCGGTCGGCGACCTCCATCCCTTCGGCTCGGGTGTGGCCGGGGCCGAACTGCGGGTCGACGGGGCCACCCCGATCGCCCGCCCCGAGGTGGCCGCGTCGGCCCGGCTGTTCCACGCCCTGGTCGCCGCGGCCACCCGGCTGTGCCCGCCCGGCCTGGCCCTCCACGAGCCGTGGGGGATCGCCCTGCCGCCCGACCAGCTGTGGCCCGACCCGCCGCACGACCCCCGCTTCGACCTGACCCTCCCGGGTGCCGACGCCATCGACGCCGCGGCCCGGGCCGCCCGCCAGCGCCTCGCCGCGGCCGAGGGCCGGCCCCGCGTCGTCGGCCACGTCGACTGGCGGGCCGAGCACGTCCTGGTCGACGGGAACGGCGCGGTGGTGGCCGTCGTCGACTGGGACGCCCTGGCCCGTGCCCCCGAACCGGTGCTGGTCGGCCAGGCCGCGGCCGGCTGCACGATCGTCTGGGGCCGGCCCGGCCCGCACCCGACGCTCGCCGAGGCCCGGGCGTTCGTGGCCGCCTACGAGGACGCCCGGGGCGCCCCGTTCTCCCCGGACGAGCGCGACCTGCTCGACGCCGCCCGCGGGTACGTCGTGGCCTACGGCGCCCGGTGCGAGCACAGCGACGAGGCGACCGGCCGGGGCGACCCCGGGGCCGACGGCTGGCGCCGCCTCCTCGCCGTCCTCCCGAACCGGTGATCAGATTCCCCGCCGGCACGGGGAATCCGATCACCGGTTCGCGGGTCGTAGGGTGAGGCCATGTTCGCGGCGAAGGTCATCACCGTGTCCGACGGGGTGGTCGACGGCGTGCGCGAGGACCGCTCCGGCGCCGCCCTGGCCGCCCGGCTGACCGAGGCCGGCTTCGACGTGGTCGACCGGGTCGTCAGCCCCGACGGGGTGGCCGAGGTGGCCGACGCCCTCCGCCGGGCCACCGCCGGGTTCGCCGGGCTGGTCGTCACCACCGGTGGCACCGGCTTCGGCCCGCGGGACCTGACGCCCGAGGGCACCCTCCGGCTCATCGAGCGCCAGGCCCCCGGGCTGGCCGAGGCCATGCGGCTGGTGAACCCGCTCGGCCGGCTCTCCCGAGGCGTGGCCGGCACCGTCGGCCAGGCCCTCGTGCTCAACACGCCCGGCTCCACCACCGGCGCGGTCGAGTGCCTGGAGGCCGTGCTCGACGTCATCCCTCACGCCCTCGACCTGATGTCCGGCGGCCGCCCGCACTGACCTCCGGGGTGAATCCCGACACACGGAGTAGGACTAGAACGTGTTCTAGTTTTATACTGCCCGGCACAAGTGAAGAACCGCACCTCGCGGGGTTGGGTGGAAGTCCCGACCGGTGGTGAGAGCCCACGACCCCCTCCGGCCTTGGCCGGTGGGGCTGACCCGGTGGAATCCCGGGGCCGACGGTCACAGTCCGGATGGAAGCGAGGTCGCCCACGGTGCTCGGGCCTGCCCGCGCGCCGTGGTCCCGACGTCCCCCTGCGAGCGCGCCCGACCCGCCAGCAGGGAGACCCCGTGGCCCCGACGATCGACGAGCAGCGCATGGCCACGGCCATCGAGCGCGGCGCGTCCGTCCGGACGTCCACCGCGCCCAACCCCTGGGTCGGCGCCGTCGTGGTGGCCGCCGACGGGTCGGTCCACCACGGGGCCACCGAACCACCGGGTGGACGCCACGCCGAGGTCGTCGCCCTCGACGCGGCCCGCGCCGCGGGCGGTCCCGACGGCGCCCGGGGCGCCGTCGTCTACGTGACCCTCGAACCCTGCGCCCACACCGGCCGCACCGGGCCGTGCGCCGAGGCCCTGGTGGCCGCCGGGGTGCGGCGGGTGGTCGTCGGCGTCACCGACCCCGACCCGCTCGTCGCCGGGGCCGGGCTGGCCCACCTGCGCGACGCCGGCATCGCCGTCGAGGTCGGCTGTCGGGCCGGTGAGGTCGCCGAACAGCTCGGCCCCTACCTGTACCACCGGCGCACCGGCCGGCCGTGGGTCGTCCTCAAGCTGGCCGCCACCCTCGACGGGCGCACCGCCGCGGCCGACGACACCTCGCAGTGGATCACCGGCCCCGAGGCCCGGGCCGACGCCCACCGCCTGCGGGCCGAGAGCCAGGCCATCGTGGTCGGGTCCGGCACCGTGGCCGCCGACGACCCGAGCCTCACCACCCGGCTGGTCGACGGCCCCGACCCTCGCCGGGTCGTCCTGGGCCGGGCGCCGGAGGGGGCCAAGGTCCACCCCTGCACCGAGTGGACGCCCGCCGACGGCGACCTCGACGACCTGCTCGACCGGCTCGGGGCCGACGGCGTCCTCCAGGTCCTGGTCGAGGGGGGAGCCACCGTGGCCGGGTCGTTCCACCGGGCCGGGCTGGTCGACGAGTACGTCACCTACCTGGCCCCTGCCCTGATGGGCGGCGACGACGGGACCGGGCTGTTCCGGGGCCCCGGCGCCGCCACCATCGGCGACCTGTGGCGGGGCGAGATCACCTCGGTCCGCCCCGTCGGCGCCGACATCCGGGTCGACATGCGGCCCGTCCCCTCCGAAGGAGCGAACGCCTGATGTTCACCGGAATCGTCGAGGAGCTGGGCTCCGTCGCCTCCCGCGAGGGGCCGAAGCTCCGCATCGACGCCGCGCTCGTCACCTCCGACGCCGGCATCGGCGACTCGATCGCCGTCAACGGCACCTGCCTCACGGTGGTGGCCCTCGGCGACGGGTGGTGGGAGGCCGACGTGGTCGACGAGACCTACTCCCGCACGGCGCTGGGCGACCTGGCGCCGGGCGACCCGGTCAACCTCGAACGCCCGGTGCGGGTGAGCGACCGCCTCGGCGGCCACCTGGTCCAGGGCCACGTCGACGGCGTGGGCCGGGTCGTCACCCCCGCCCCCGACCTCCGGGTCACCGTCCCGTCCGACCTCCTCCGCTACGTGGTGGAGAAGGGGTCGATCACCATCGACGGCGTCAGCCTCACCGTCGCCGCCGTCCACGACGACGGCCTCTCGGTCGCCATCATCCCCCACACCGCCGAGGTCACGACCCTCGGCCGGCGGGGCCGGGGTGATGCCGTGAACCTCGAGGTCGACGTCACCGCCAAGCACGTCGAGCGCCTGCTCGACTGGTACAGGAGCAACCCATGAGCAGCCCCGCCGACAGTCCCTTCGACCCGATCGAGGACGCCATCGCGGCCATCGGCCGGGGCGAGATCGTCGTGGTCGTCGACGACGAGGACCGCGAGAACGAGGGCGACCTCATCATGGCGGCCGAGGCGGTGACGCCCGAGAAGATCGCCTTCTTCCTCAAGCACAGCTCGGGCGTGATCTGCGCCCCGGTCACCGCCGAGCGGGCGCAGGAGCTCGACCTGCGGCCCATGGTGGAGCAGAACACCGAGAGCATGCGGACGGCCTTCACCGTCACCGTCGACTACCGCCACGACACCACCACCGGCATCTCCGCCCACGACCGGTCGGCGACGATCACGTCCCTCGTCGACCCGGCCACTCGGCCCGGCGACCTGGCCCGGCCCGGCCACATCTTCCCGCTGGTGGGGCGGGAGGGCGGCGTGCTCAAGCGGGCCGGCCACACCGAGGCCTCCATCGACCTGGCCCGCCTGGCCGGGCTGGCGCCCGCCGGTGTCCTCTGCGAGATCGTCGACGAGGACAAGATGGACATGGCCCGGGTGCCGGAGCTGGCCCGCTTCGCCCAGGAGCACGGGCTGCTGTTCATCTCGATCGCCGACCTGGTCCGGTACCGGCGGCGCACCGAGAAGCTGGTCCGCCGGGTCGCCGAGGCCCGCATCCCCACCCGGTGGGGCGACTTCACGTCCTACGTCTTCGAGTCGGTGCTCGACGGCGAGCAGCACGTCGCCATGGTCAAGGGGTCGGTCAACGGGGCCGAGGACGTCCTGGTCCGGGTGCACAGCGAGTGCCTCACCGGCGACGTGTTCGGCTCGATGCGCTGCGACTGCGGGGTCCAGCTCGACGCCGCCATGGAGATGATCGCCGAGGAGGGCACCGGGGCGATCGTCTACCTCCGGGGCCACGAGGGCCGCGGCATCGGCATCGGGCACAAGATCCGGGCCTACACCCTCCAGGAGCAGGGCCACGACACCGTCGACGCCAACACCGAGCTGGGCCTGCCGGTCGACAGCCGGGAGTACGGCATCGGTGCCCAGATCCTCAACGAGCTGGGCATCACCACGATGCGGATCATCACCAACAACCCGGCCAAGTACGGCGGGCTGGAGGGCTTCGGGCTCGACATCACCGAGCGGATCCCGTCGATCGTGGCCCCCAACCCGGAGAACATCGCCTACCTGCGCACCAAGCGCGACCGCATGGGCCACCTGCTCGAAGGGCTCGACGAGGTGGCCGAGGGCGCGGCGCCGACCCCTCCCGCTCAGATGGACGTGGCCTCGGGGGAGGACGCCTGATGGCCGGTGATGCCGTCTCCGACCGCCGGGTCGAGCCCACGCTCGACGGCGCTGGCGTGCAGGTCGCCGTGGTGGCCGGCCGGTTCAACGACGCCATCACCTTCCGGCTGCTCGACGGGGTCACCCGGGGGCTGGTGGGGCTGGGCGCGCCGGAGCCGCTGGTCGAGTGGGTGCCGGGCGCCTTCGAGATCCCGCTGGCGGCCAAGGCCTTCGCCGAGTCCGGTCGGGTCGACGCCGTGATCGGGCTGGGCTGCGTCATCCGGGGCGCCACCACGCACTACGAGGCGGTGGCGGGGGAGAGCGCGGCGGGGATCCTCCGGGCCGGGCTGGCCACCGGCGTGCCGGTGATCTTCGGCGTGCTCACGGTCGAGAACATGGACCAGGCCCTCGAACGCTCGGAGGACGCCGGCGGCCACAACGTCGGCGAGGAGGGCGCCCACACCGCGGTCGAGATGGTCCGGCTGCTGGAGCGGATCCGGAAGGTCTGAAGCCAGGTCTCATGCTCGGTCGCCCCCTTGGTCCCGGCTCTCCGGTCGAGCCATCCCCACCGAGGCTCCCTTCGGTCGCCGGCTCGGGCGGGCGCCCGGCCCCGGCTGCCGCCGGGCCCACCGGACCGGGCTGTGGTTCTCCCGCGGTGGCCGCCCCGACCTACGACCGGATCGGGGTCGGGTACGCGGCCGAGCGCCGGCCCGACCCACGGTGGGCCGCGGCGGTCGCGGCGGCGGTCGGTGACGCCGGCTCGGTGGTGAACGTCGGGGCCGGCGCCGGGTCCTACGAGCCGGCGGCGACGGTGGTGGCGGTCGAGCCGTCACCCGTGATGGCGGCCCAACGGCGGCCGGGGCTGGCGCCGGTGGTGCGGGCCGGGGCCGAGGCCCTCCCGCTCGCCGACGGTGCCGTCGACGTGGCCCTGGCCGTGCTGACCCTCCACCACTGGACGGATTGGCGGGCCGGCCTGGCCGAGATGCGCCGGGTGAGCCGCCGGCAGGTGGTCGTCACCTTCGACCCCGACGTCCACATGGGCCTGTGGTTGATCACCGACTACCTGCCCGAGATCGCCGCCCTCCGGGGCAGCCACCCGCCGGTTCCCGACGTGATCGCCGAGGAGCTGGGCGACGGCGAGGTCGTGCCCCTGCTCGTCCCCCACGACACCGTCGACCGCACGCTGTGGGCCGGTTGGCGCCGCCCCGAGTCCTACCTCCTCCCGGAGGTGCAGGCCGCAGCATCGGGCACCGCCCAGCTCCCGCCCGACGTCCTCGCCCGGGGCATCGAGCGGCTCCGGGCCGACCTGGCGTCGGGGGAGTGGCACCGCCGCCACGCCGACCTCCTCACCCGAACCGAGTTCGACGGCGGCTTCCGCCTCCTCGTCACGCCCTGACTAGCGGCGCCAGGCCGCGGCATCGGCGAGGGCGACGCCGCAGTCGGGACAGTACGGACCGGCGGCCGGGCGATGGCCGCAGCGGGCACGGACCAGCGTCGTCCTGACCGCGTCCACGGCGAGCCGGAGGGCGACGGCGGCCGAGAGCTGCCCGTCGGCGCCGCGGAGCTCGTTCTCGTCGCCACCGGCCACGTCGACCGACGGTTCGGTGGCCGGCGCGGCCCAGGGGTCGGTGGTCGGGTCGTCGTCGGTCGCCATCGTCACCCGGTAGGCGCCGTGCCGCTCCCGGAGGTAGAAGGCCCGGCCGTCGCAGGTGCCGGTGATGACGAAGGGGGCGAACGTCGCCGTGAGGGTCGCCTCCACGCCGAGCGCTACCGCCTCGGCGGTGAGGTCGGCCTCGAGGCGATCGTGGACCTCGCCCCAGTAGCCGCCGTCGTCCGGGAGGTCGGCGAAGAGGTCGTCTCGGATCTGGCGACGCTCGTCCGGCGTCAGCTGACACGAGCACGTCGCCCCGCCTTCGTGGTGCCCCGGGTCGGCCGGGCGCGGATGGCAGGAGCAGTGGCAGGCGACGGCGGCATCGACGTCGCGCAGGGGAGGCCCGGCGAGGATGGCGGCGCGGCGGGCCGGCTCCAGGGCGACGCGCGTCGCCTCCATCTCCGCGCGCCAGTGCTCGGCTGCGACGGCGCGCTCGGCCCGCTCCGCCTCGGTCGGCGGCAGGAGCCGGCGCACGATCGGGGGGTGGACGGCCATGCCTTCAGCGTGGCGGCTGTCGATGGAGCAGGTCGCACGCATTTCGCCCGGTCCGGGCGCGGTGGCCCCCGAACTTTGGACGGGCCCCGCATCATGCTGCGGGGTTCCGTCCAAAGTTCGCGGGGGTGCCCGGGAGGGGCCTCGTCAGTTGGGGGCGTGGACGCCGTTGTTGTGGCCGTAGTCGGCCTGGAGGCCGAAGCTGCGGCGTTCCAGGTCGGGCCAGGCCGAGTTGTCGGTGGCGCTGACGTGCTGGCGGACCTTCCCGGTGGCCGCCGTGGTGGTGCCGCCGGCGCCCCACGGGTCGGTGTACCAGGTGGTGGCCCGACCGGCGTTGGTCACCTCGGTGGTGTGGAGGTAGAAGTCCCGCTGGGCGCCGTCGAACGGCGAGCGGGGGTCCTCCTTGGGCAGCTGCTGGCCGGTGCCGGTCTCGATCGTCCGGACCTCGTCGAACGGGTAGCCCCGAGCGGTGCCGCCGTCGGCGGGGTCGGTCATGTCGGTGACGTCGACCAGGTTGCAGATGAGGTTGTTGACGCCACCGGCGTGGGCCCGGGCCGGGTTGCGGATGCCGAACCACGGGTCGAACGTCGCCAGCGCCGAGCCGTCGGCCCGGGTCAGCGTGTTGGCCGACTGCCACACCTCGTACAGCGCCCAGATCGAGCTGGCCTGGCCGCCGGGCACCAGCACGTTGCGGTCGATGCAGGTCTGGTCCGGGATCAGCCGTTGCCCGCCGTCGCCCGCCGGCAGGTCGCTGCCCGCGGTGGCGACGCGCGACCCGTCGCAGGAGCGGTGGAACTCGTTGGCGTTGCCGAACCGGGTCATCGTCGACGAGATGACCTCGGTGCCGTCGGTGCAGCGGGCCGCGAACAGCAGCTCGTGGGCGTTGTTGACGATGGCGTCGCCGGAGTGGCTGCCCTGGTGGACCTTCATCAGCACGTCGCACTCGACCGGCTGGCCGTTGGCGTCGCGCACGTAGCCCCGGGGCGACGCCGTCACCAGCCGCACGTTGTTGGTGACGATGACCTTGTGGCCGACGTTGTCCTCGTGGCGGGTGACGCCCCCGTTGGCGCCGGACCAGGCGTCGAGCGCTTCGCTGACGTACCCGAAGGGGATGCCCCGGCTGCGCGCCGGGTCGGCGTCGAGGAAGTCGGTGACCCAGGTGTAGATGTCGGAGCCGGCCGGGTCGTCGCCGTGCTCGTGGCCGAAGGTGCAGCGCTGCCCGGTGGCCGGGTCGACGACCGTCGGCGGGTGCCAGGTCGGGTACAGCTTCCCGTCCGGGCCGAGCACCGAGTACGAGCGGTGCAGCTCGGCGCTGCACGTGTCGTAGGCGGTGGGCGTCCAGTTGCGCTCCCGGTAGGCCTTCGAGGTCGCCGGGGCCGCCCGTTCGAGGGTGACGGCGAGGCCGCGCACCTCCAGGTCGGCCGGGGCGTTCTCCTTGACCCGGACCTCGCCGGCGACGCGGCCCGATGCCGGGACCTGCGCCAGTTGGGCGGCGCTGAGGGCCACGACGACCTGCTTGGTGCGACCGGCGGCGGCCGAGAACGCCTTGAAGCCGCTGTCGATGCCCTTCACCCGGACCCGGACGGTGCCCGAGCAGGCCTTCTCGGCCGTACAGCGGACCGTGACCGGCACGGTGCCGTCGGCCCCGACCACCAGGGCGGTGGAGCCCTCCAGCTCGACCACGTTGCAGCCGGCCAGGGCCGCCAGCGCCACGACGGCGGCGACGGCCCCGGCCAGGCGACGGCGCATCACGGGAACCGGACCTGGGCGCGGGCGCCGTACTCGGCCGAGACGGCGAGGTTCACGGCCAGGGCCAGGTCGCCGCTGGTGCGGATGCGCTCGGCCCAGAAGTCGAGGCCGCCGG
>CAYQGF010000079.1:0-11663 GCA_964416885.1 uncultured Iamiaceae bacterium | reverse complement strand
CGAAGTCGGGGTGGAGGCGGAGGTCCCGGTGCCGCTCGACCTCGGGGCCGAAGGGGCTGGGCTCGTCGAACACGATGCGCCCCGGCCGGGGGCTCAGCACCAGGACCCGGGTGCCGAGGAGCACCGCCTCGTCGACGCTGTGGGTGATGAACACGACGGTCCGGCCGGTCTCGCCCCAGATCCGCAGCAGCTCGAGCTGCATGCGCTCCCGGGTGAGGGCGTCGAGGGCGCCGAAGGGCTCGTCCATGAGGATCAGGGCCGGGTCGTTCACCAGCACCCGGGCGATCTGGCAGCGCTGCTGCATCCCGCCGGAGAGCTCGTAGGGCCGGTGGTCGCCGAAGCCGTCGAGGCCGACCACCGAGAGCCAGCGGTCGACCTCCTCCCGCCGCCGGGCACGGGGCACCCGTCGCATGCGGAGGCCGAAGCCGACGTTGCCCCGCACCGTCAGCCACGGGTAGAGGTTCGGTTGCTGGAACACGACGCCCCGGGACGGGTCGGGGCCGACCACCGGCCGGCCGCCGACCCGCACCACACCCTCGGTGGGCTGCTCGAACCCGGCGAGCAGGTGGAGCAGCGTCGTCTTGCCACATCCCGACGGGCCGACGACGCAGAGGAGCTCGCGCTCCCCCACCGTGAGGTCGATCGGCCCCAGGGCGTGGACCCGGCGCTCCCCCCCGCCAAACGCGTGCCCGACGCCCTGGAGCTCGACCACCTCCCCGACCTCAGCCGACCGCGGCGGCGAACGAGGCGTCGACCGCGGCCTGGTAGTCCTCGAGCGGCAGCGCCTCGTCGATCTCGCCCTGGTCGGCGTTGAACACGGCGGCCCGGTGCAGGTTGTCGGCCAGGCCCCCGCCGAGGTTCTCGTCGGCGACCTGCTCCTCGGCGTTCAGGAAGATGAGGCCCTCGGTCTGCTCGAGGACCTCGGCCGCGTCGAGGTCGAGCTCGGCCGCGATGTGCTCGGCCGCCTCCTCGGTGTCGTCCTGGAGGAGGCGCACGGCCCGGTCCTGGGCCTCGACCCAGGCCTGCACGGCCTCCGGGTACTCCTCGGCGAAGGCGTCGGCGACGACGGCCAGGTCGTAGGTGGTGGTGCCCTCCTCGGCCAGCTCGGCGCTGGTGAGGATCACCTCGCCGCCGTCGGCGACGATCGAGGCCAGGTTGGGGTTCCAGACGTAGGCGCCGTCGATGTCGCCCCGCGTGTACGCGGCGTAGATGTCGTCGGGCTCGGCGTCGATGATGTCGACCTCGGAGGGGTCGATGCCGGCGGCGTCGAGCGCCTCCAGGAGGCTGTAGTGGGTGGTCGAGGCGAACGGGGTGGCGATCTTCTTGCCGGGCAGGTCCTCGATGGTGGAGATCCCCGAGCCCGGGTTCACGACCAGCGCCTCGGCCTCGCCGATGACGTTGTGGATCCACGGCACCCGGTACTCGATGCCGGTCGAGAGGCCGCGGGAGACGGGGCTGCTGCCGGCCAGGCCGATGTCGATGCTGCCGGCGGCGAAGGCCTCGTTGACCGAGCCGCCGGAGTCGAACAGCTTCCACTCGATCTCGGTGTCGGGCAGGGCCTCCTCCAGCCAGCCCTGGTTCTTGACGACCAGGTCGCCGTTGGGGATCAGCTGGTAGCCGATGGTGATCGTGTCGGGCGCGCCGGAGCCGCCGCCGTCCTCGCTCCCGGTGTCCGTGGCGCTGGTGTCGTCGTCGTCCCCTCCGCAGGCGGCGGCGCCGAACAGCAGGCCGACGACGAGCAGCAAGCCGAACAGCGTGCGGCGGCGTGGGTGGTGGCTCATGGGTGAATCCCCCTCGGGGTCGGTGTGACGCCGGCGATCTGCTCGACGTCGGGTGCGCCGGTCAGGCCTTGCCCCGCCAGGGGACCAGGGCGCGGTCGGCCGCCTGGAGCAGGCGGTCGAGGAGCAGGGCGGTGATGCCGATCACGAGGACGCACAGCACCGCCACGTCGGTCTGCTGGAACTTCTTGGTCGACCAGGCCAGGCCGCCGATGCCCGGGATGCCGTCGACGGTCTCGGCCGCCACGATCGTGGTCCAGGTGAAGCCGACGGCCAGGCGGATGCCGGTGATCAGGTCGGGCAGCACCGTGGGGAGCACGGTGTGGACGACGACCTGGAGCCGGTTGGCGCCGAGGCTCCGGGCCGCGGCCACCTGGTCGCGTCGGACGCTGCGGGCGCCGGTCGCCACCGAGACGGCGATGGGGGCCACGGCGGCGAGGAACAGCAGCCAGACCTTGCTGGTGTCCTCGATGCCGAACCAGATGATCAGCAGGCTGAAGTAGGCCAGCGGCGGCAGGCTGCGGACGAAGTTGACGTAGGGCTCGATCACGACGGCGACCGGGCGGACGGTGGCGATCAGCAGCCCGAGGGGCACGCCGACGACGACGGCCCAGCCGACCCCGGTGAGGATGCGGCGGAGGCTGGCCCCCAGGTGCTCCCACAGGTAGTAGCCCCCCAGGCCCCTGCGGCCGTCGTGGACCGTCACCGACTCGACGAAGCGGCCCCACACGGCCCCGGGCCGGGGGACGAACAGCTCGTCCCAGACCTCGAAGACGCTGACCAGCCACCAGGCCCCGAGGAACAGGGCGACCGGCAGGACCGCGAGCAGCGCCCGGAGGACGACGCTCCGGCCCCGACCGGGGCCGGGCCGCACCATGGGCGCGGCGGCGCCGGGGGCCGGCGGTGCGGTGGTGGTCGTCTCGGTCACCGGCGCAGCGTCGCGAAAGCAGAGTGTTCAGGTCAAGTTTGGTGATTTACTAGGCGACGTCGTCGTCGGAGTCAGCGGGGCTCGTCGCCCCGGAGGGTCACCCGCTGGATCACCCGGTGGGCGGTGCCGAAGTCGCCGACGACGGCGTGCTGGGTGGCCCGGTTGTCCCAGAAGCCGACGTCGCCGGCCCCCCAGTGGTACCGGACGGTGACCTCGGGCCGGACCGAGTGGGCGTGGAGGAACCGGAGGACGGCGTCGCTCTCGGCCCGGTCCAGCTCGACGATGTGGCTGGTGAAGCCGGGGTTGACGAACAGCGAGCGGGCGCCGGTCTCGGGGTGGGTGCGGACCACCGGGTGCTCGGACGGCTCCAGCTCGGTGAACGTCTCCCCCTCCCACCGACCCTCGCCGACAGCGTCGAGGATCCCCTTGAACTGGGCCCGGCCGTCGTGGACCGCGGTCAGCCCGGAGAGGAACTCCTGGAACGCCGGGCTCAGCTCGGCGAAGGCCGCCTCCTGGTTCGAGAAGAGGGTGTCGCCACCGGCCTCGGGGACCTCGACGGCCCGGAGGATCGACCCCAGCGGCGGCCGGGCCACGAAGGTGACGTCGGTGTGCCACGACACGCCCCGGTTGCGGGTCGCGACGTCGCCGTAGCTGTCGTAGAGCTCGCGGGCCGTGGTGTAGTCGATCTCGAACACCTCGGGGTGGCCCTTCACACCGGGGATCACCGGGTGGCCCTCGGTCGGCTCGCCGAAGCGGCGGGCGAAGGCGATGTGCTCGTCGGGCGTGAGGTGCTGGGCCGGGAAGAACACGACCTTCCGGTCGAGCCACACCCGGCGCACGGCGGCGACCGTGGCGTCGTCGAGGTCGCGCAGGTCGAGCCCGTGGACCACCGCCCCGATCGAGGCCGAGAGCGGCTCGACGTGGAGGCCGACGTCGGAGTCGGGGGCGGAGAGGGAGTCGTCGACGACGGTCATCGTGGGTCCTTGGTGGGTCGGCGGGATGTCACAGCGCGTCCTCGACACCGAGCTCGGCGAGGAGGCGGGCCCGGAGGGCGACGAACCGGGCGTCGCCCCGGGGGCGGGGCCGGGGGATGGCGACGGGCTCGTCGAGCGAGATGCCGCCGTCGGTCAGGACGAGGACGCGGTCGGCCAGGAGGACCGCTTCGTCGACGTCGTGGGTGACGAGCAGGACGGCCGGCCGGTGGCGCGCCCACAGCTCCTGGACCAGCACGTGCATGCGGGCGCGGGTCAGGGCGTCGAGGGCGCCGAAGGGCTCGTCGAGCAGGAGCAGCTCCGGCTCGCGGACGAGGGCCCGGGCCAAGGCGGCGCGCTGGGCCTCGCCGCCCGAGAGGGTCTTGGGCCAGTCGTCCTCGTGGCCGTCGAGCCCGACCTCGGCCAAGGCCCGCCTCCCGTGGGCATCGGCCTCGGGTCCGTGGAGCCCGAGCACCACGTTGTCCAGGACCGAGGCCCACGGGAGGAGACGGGCGTCCTGAAAGACGACGGCCCGCCGGGCGGGGACCCGCACCGTCCCCTCGACCTCGGTGTCGAGGCCGGCGAGAGCGCGGAGGAGGGTGCTCTTGCCCGACCCGCTCCGGCCGAGCAGGGCGACGAACTCCCCGGGGCGCAGGTCGAGGTCGAGGCCGCGGAGCACCCGTCGGGAACCGAAGGTCCGGGTGACGCCACGGGCGTCGACGGCGAGGGTGTCGACGATGCTCATCGGCCCGGCGCCCAGCGGAGGAGGCGCCGTTCCAGCGCCCGGACCAGGCCGTCGGACAGCAGCCCCAGCACGGCGTAGACGACCAGCCCGACGACGATCACGTCGGTGTGGAAGAGCGTCTGGGCCCGCAGCATCATGAACCCGATGCCGCTGACGGCGTTGATCTGCTCGGCGAACACCAGCAGCAGCCAGGCGATGGCCGACGCCAGCCGCAGCCCGACCAGGAACCCGGGCAGGGCACTGGGCAGCACGACCCGGCGGATGCGCTCCCACCGACCGAGCCCGACCGTGGCGGCCAGCTCGAGGTAGCGGGGGTCGATCGACCGGATGGCGGCACTGGTGTTGACGTAGATCGGGAAGGCCACGCCGAGCACGATCAGGGTGACCTTCACCGTCTCCCCCACCCCGAGCCACACGATCAGCAGCGGTTGGAGGGCGATGATCGGGACGAACCGGAGCATCTGCACGGTGGCGTCGAGCAGGTCGTCGCCGAGCCGGCTGAGCCCGGCCACCAGGGCCAGCCCGGCCCCGATGGGGATGCCGATGGCCGCGCCCCACAGCACCCGCCGGGACGAGGCCCACAGGGCCGACGGCAGGGTGCCGTCGCGCACCAGGTCGGCACCGGCGGTGAGGACGGTCGACGGGCCGGCCAGCACGTCCGGCGCCAGCCAGCCGACCCGCGAGGCCAGCTCCCACACCGCCACCAGCAGGGCCACGCCGGCCAACCGCTCCAGGCCGCGGGGGACGCCGAACCGGCGGTGGCGCGGGAGGCCGGCACCGTCGCCGGCGAGGGTCAGGGTGGGCAGGTCCACCAGCCGGAGCGGAGCCGGCGCGGCGGCCGCCGCGCCGTCGGCCCCCGGGCCCAGGCCGGTGTCGACGGCCGTCACGAGCCCTGCTCCTCGAGGACCAGGTCGTTGAAGCGGCCGTCGAACTCGGCGCTGACGTCGACCTCGTCGGGGATCTGGCCGGCCTCGACGAACAGGTCGGCCAACCGCTGCTGGGCCTCGACCAACTCGTCGCTCGGGATCTCGTAGAAGCTGGTCGTCCCGCTCTCCTCGCGCAGCTCGGCGGCCCGCTCGGGGGCGAGCCCGTAGACGTCGGTGAACACGCTCTCGGCCCCCTCGGGGCTGTCGCGCAGGTGGTTGAACGACCGCACCAGCCGGGCCAGGTAGTCGGCCAGGGCGGCCGAACGGCCCTCGTCGTCCAGCGTCCCCCGGGTGGCGATGAGGAACGACGAGCGGTCGGTGATGCGGTCGGCCCGAGCCACCTGGCGGGCACCCTCGTTCTCGGCGAGGAAGCCGCTCGTCAGCGGCTCGATGGAGATGCCGAGGTCGGCCCCGCCACCCTGGAGCGTCGCCGTCACCTGGAGCTGGGACACGTCGACGGGCGTGATCTCGTCGTAGCCGATGTCGGCGTCGTCGAGGGACTGGAGGAGCACGGCCTCGCCGGCGGTGCCCCGCTGGTACGCGATGCGCTTGCCCCGCACGTCGTCCCACCCGTCGACGTCGTCGACGCCGGCCGCGGCGAGCAGGCCGTAGAACGAGGCGTCCTCGGAGGCCCAGCCGGCCACGGCCACGAGGCCCTGCCCGGCGGCCTGGGCGAAGATCAGGGGGGTGCTGCCGACGAAGCCGATGTCGATGGCCTCGCCCTGGAAGGCCTGGAGCATCGCCGGGCCGCCGACGAAGGTCGAGTACTCGACGTCGTAGGGGAAGTCCTCGTCCTCGCCGGCCAGGCCGAGCACGGTCTGGAGGTACTCGAGCTGGTCGCCGACCCGGAGGGTCACCCCGTCAGGGACCGTCTCGGGCACGGTGACCGGTGCGGCCGTGGTGGTGGGGCCTTCCTCGGCGGCCCCGGCGCGGGTCGAGGCGTCGGAGCTGCACGCCGCGGCCAGCAGGAGCACGACGGCGATGACGAGGGGGAAGGGGGTGCGGCGGGTCACGGGCATCTTTCCGGTAAATCTGACTGGAGAGGTCGACTTTGCCGGAGACAGCCGCGTTCCGCAACCCGCCACCCGTCACACCCCTGCCGTGCGGAGGGGCCTGACCCTCGTACGCGCCGCGCTAGGTCGGCGGCCCGCCCACGGCGAGCGCCTCGGCCACCGCCCGGCCGAGACGCTCGTCGAGGGCGGGAGCGATGGTGCCGTCGTCGCCGACGTCGGCGCGGGTGGCGTAGACGCCGGTCGGCGTCGTCCAGCCGCCGAGGCTGGCCACCAGCGGGCGGAGCCCGTGGTCGACCGACAGCGAGTGCTCCGGCCCGTAGCCCGAGGCGATCGGCACCACGACCGTCCCCCGCAGGCCCTCCATCGGCAGCAGGTCGAAGATCGTCTTGGTGAGGGCGGTGTAGGTGGCCCGGTAGACCGGCGTCGCCACGATCAGCACGTCGCTGGCCCCCACCGCGTCGCGCACCTCGTCGACCGCCGGGTCCGACCGCAGGGCCAGGAGGGCGCCGGGGTCGAGCTCGGCCAGGTCGACCAGCCGGCCGCCACCGGCCAGCTCGAGCGCCCGGGCCGCGAGGGTGCGGGAGCGCGACGGCCGCGACGGGCTCCCGTTGAGGGCGACGACGGCGGGGCTCACGCCGTCAGTGCAGCAGGCGCGGGGCCGGCGGTCGGGATCGGCGCTCCGGGCTCGGCCAGGATGCCGGCCCGCCGGAGCTCGGGCAGCACGCCCTCCCCGACCCAGAAGGCCTCCTCGACGTGGGGCTGGCCCGAGAGGATCACATGGTCGAAGCCGATCTCGTGGTATTCGGCCAGCCGCTCGGCCACCTCCTCGTGGCTGCCCACCAGCGCGGTGCCGGCGCCGCCCCGCACCAGGCCGAAGCCGGCCCACAGGTTGGGGGCGATCACCAGGCCGTCGGTGCGCCCGCCGTGGAGGGCGGCCATCCGGGCCTGGCCGACCGAGTCGCTCGTCTCGGCCACGAGCGCCTGGGCCCGGGCGACCACCTCTGGCGGCATGGCCTCGACCAGCCGGTCGGCCTCGGCCCAGGCGTCGGCGGCCCGGTCCCGGGTGATGGTGTGGAGCCGGGTGCCGAACCGGACCTCCCGTCCTTCGGCCGCGGCGAGCGCCCGCACCGTGGCGATCTCGGCCGCCGCGGCCTCGGGCGGCTCGCCCCACATCAGCCACACGTCGGCGTGGCGGGCCGCGACCCGCTTGCCGGCGTCGGACGAGCCGCCGAAGAAGATCGCCGGCTGCGGGTCCGGCGCCGGCGTGGCCAGGGCGCCCTCGACCTCGTAGTGCTCGCCGGTGAAGTCGAACGGCCGGCCGGTCCAGGCGCCCCGGAGAACGGTGAGGAACTCGTCGCAGCGGTCGTAGCGCCGGTCGTGGTCGAGGTGGTCGCCGAACCGGCGCTGCTCGACGGAGCTGCCGCCGGTGACCACGTTGAGCAGTACCCGGCCCTCGCTCAGCCGTTGGAAGGTCGCGGCCTGCTGGGCCGCGAGCGTCGGCGAGATCAACCCGGGGCGGAAGGCGACGAGGAACCGCAGCCGCCGGGTCTCCCGGACGAGGGCCGCGGTGGTGATCCACGCGTCCTCGCAGAACGTGCCCGTGGGAGTGAGCACGGCGTCGAAGCCGACCTGCTCGGCCACCCGGGCGACCGTCGCCAGGTGGTCGAGGGTGGCGTGACGCCGGGAGGCCGTCGGCCCGAACCCGACGACGTCGCGGCTGTCGCCGGCGGTGGGCAGGAACCAGTGGACGCTGAGGGACATGGCGCCTCCTTCTCGTCTCGATCCTGGTCATTCCGGGTGTTCCGGTCAAGTTTCACGACATGAGTGCTAGCCTCGCCGCCCGTGACGCCGCCCAACGTCCTGTACCTCCACTCCCACGACACCGGGCGGTGGGTCCAGCCCTACGGACGACAGGTCCCGACCCCCAACATCCAGCACCTGGCCGACCAGGGGGTGCTGTTCCGCAAGGCGTTCAGCGCGGCCCCGGTCTGCTCGGGGAGCCGGGCCGCCCTGCTGACCGGCCAGTGGTGCCACGTCAACGGGATGATGGGCCTGGCCCACCGGGGCTGGTCGCTCCACGACTACACGACGCACTGGGCCCACACCCTGCGTCCGGCCGGTCACCGGTCGGTGCTGATCGGCGAGCAGCACATCTCCGCCGACCCCCACGTCATCGGGTACGACGAGGTCGTCGACGTGCCGTCGAACCACGCCGCCGAGATCGTCCCCCGGGCCGTGGAGGCCATCGAGCGGCTGCCGGAGCCGTGGTTCCTGTCGGTCGGCTTCTTCGAGACCCACCGGAGCTTCGCCGCCCCGACCTCGGTGCGCGACACGCTGTACTCCCGCCCGCCGACGCACCTGCCCGACACCCCGGCGATCCGGGCCGACATGGCCTCGTTCAAGGCCAGCGTCCGGTCGCTCGACCAGGGCATCGGCGCCGTCCTCAACGCCCTCCACCACCGGGGCGCCACCGACCGCACCCTGATCGTCTGCACCACCGACCACGGCCTGGCCTTCCCCCGCTCGAAGTGCACGCTGTTCGACCGGGGCACCGGCGTGATGCTCATCGTCCGCGGCCCGGGCGGGTTCGCCGGCGGCCGGGTCATCGACGCCATGGTCACCCACCTCGACGTCTACCCCACCCTGTGCGACGTCGTCGGCGTCGAGCAGCCCGGCTTCCTCCAGGGCCGGTCGCTCGTCCCCCTCGTGAACGGTGAGGTCGACCGCCTCCACGACGAGGTCTTCACCGAGGTGACCTATCACGCCGCCTACGAACCCCAGCGGGCGGTGCGCACCGAGCGGTGGAAGTACATCCGCCACCTCCACGACCACCCCAACCCGGTGCTGCCCAACACCGACGACAGCGCGGCCAAGGACGCCCTCCTCGCCGCCGGCTGGGCCGACACCGTCGTGCCCCGCGAGCAGCTCTACGACCTGGTGCTCGACCCCGAGGAGGGCCGCAACCTGGCCGACGACCCGGGCCACTCGGCTGTCGTCGCCGACCTGCGGGGCCGGCTCGACCGCTGGATGGAGGAGACCGACGACCCCCTCCGCCACGGCCCGGTGCCCGCGCCCGTCGGCGCCGTCCTCAACGACGTCGACCAGGTCTCCCCCGACGAACCGCTCCACGAGGTGACCGTATGAGCCCGCGTCCGACCCGCTCCTACCTCGTGTGCTCGACGCCCCGCAGCGGGAGCACGCTCGTGTGCCAGGCCCTGGCCCAGTCGGGCGTGGCCGGCCGGCCCGAGGAGTACTTCGAGGCGCTCCGCCACTCCGGCCGGCCCCGCCGGCCCGAGGAGTACTTCACCGGCACCGCCGACGTGTCGATCCTCGACCACCTGGGCGAGCGGGTCGTCGGCGACGAGCCCCCGCAGCGGTCGCCGCTGTGGAGCCGCACCGCCTACGACCGGTACCTGGAGTGGACCTTCGCCTCCGGCACCACCGACAACGGCGTGTTCGGGGCCAAGCTCATGTGGGGCTACTTCGGCGACTTCGTCAGCCTGCTGCGCAACGTCCCCGCCTACCGCGACGTCCCGCTGGCCGAGCTGCTCCCTGCCGTCTTCCCCGACGTCCAGCTGGTGCGGGTGGTGCGGGCCAACAAGGTCCGCCAGGCGGTGTCGCTGTGGAAGGCGGTGCAGACCGCGACCTGGAGCGAGGCCGACGTCCCGGCCGCGGTGGCGTCCTCGGCGCCGTACAAGAGCTTCCTGGAGGAGCACCGGCCCGGGCTGCGGTTCCACTACCGGGCCATCGAGCACCTGCTGCACCAGCTGATCCAGCAGGAGGCCTCCTGGGACACCTTCTTCGAGCACACCGGCATCAAGCCGATCCTGGTGCTCTACGAGAACTTCGCCGGCGACTACACGACCAGCACGGTGCGGCTCCTCGAGCGGCTGGGCCTGGAGGCCCCCGACGAGTCGGTCCTCCGTCCCCCGCTCAAGCGCCAGTCCGACTCGGTCAACGACGACTGGGTCCGCCGCTTCAGCGAGATCCGCCTCGGCACCGAGTTCGACCTCGTCCCCGCCACGCCCCGCTAGCGCCCGGCCGTGAACAGGTCGGCGTCGGCGGCGTCGGTCCCGGCCATCCAGGCGCAGCTCGCCGACACCCGTTGCTCGACGAGCGCACGCACCCGCTCACGTACGAGGAGGGCGTCCGGGTGGGGTTCGCGGGGTCGGCGGTGGGCCTTGGCCGGGGTGACCCGACATCGCCCGCCGCCGCGGTCGGGTGGTCGGTGCACGGTGACCTCGCCATCGGAGTCGAGCACGAGGTCGAACCCACCTTCGTGGACTCGATGGTGGTGGAACCGGCACAGCGGGACCAGGTTGGCCATGTCGGTGGGGCCGACCGGGCTGTCGGGGTCGGGGTCCCACTCCTCGATGTGGTGCATCTCGCACCAGTCGATCGGTGAGGTGCAGCCGGGGAAGGCGCAGTGCCGGGCATGGCGGTAGCGCAGTGCTCGTCGTTGGGCCCGGTTGGCGAGCCGGATGGTCTTGCCGGCGTCGAGCACCTCCCCGGTGGCGGACACGACCAGGCGGTGGACGTCGGCGCCGCACAGCAGCCGGCCGAGCGTCACCAGGGACACCGGGCTGCCGTCGACCAGCTCGCAGACCCGGGAGCGGAGGTCGTCGCCGTCGTCCTCTTCGGGGTCGGTGATCGGCCAGCCGAGGAGAGTGGCCTCATCGCAGATCACCTCGACCGACGGGCGGGGCGCGCCGTGCTTGGTCTGCGGCCGCGCCGTACGGGCGATCAGCTGCATGAACGCGATGCCTCGGCGTTCGCGAGGCGAGAGCCTGTCGTCGGCCCGGAAGGCGCCGCACTGGAACATGTGGTCGACCTCGGCGCCGATGGCCGAAGCCGCCTCGGTGCCCTCGACGGCGTCGAGCTCGCCGGTGAGGACCCACCGTCCGTCGAAGGTCTGGGCCAGATCGACCGCGGCCGACGGCGCGCCGCTCCCGGTGGGCTCGTCGGGGTCGATGAACCCGACCGACAGGCGGGCCTTCTCCAACCACGCCTGCAGGAACCGACGGGCATCGGCAACGGTGAGACGTTCGACCTCGCTGACGAGCATCTCCTCGTGGAGGGCGAACACCGATGCGACCTCGGGCTGGCGGGCCTCGGCCAGCAGGTCGACCTTCGTCCGCCCGAGGCGACCGTCGGCCGCAGCAGCCTCGACCAACGGCATGTCGCGCAACGCACGAGCCAACGTCACGTCACGACCGCACCGCCCCCGGGCCTGGCCCACCCGACCCACCAACCACCCCGCACACGACCGTGCCGCATCAGCCTCGAACGACCGCCGCCGATC